>CAYTSZ010000107.1:0-7443 GCA_964440635.1 uncultured bacterium | reverse complement strand
TGTCTGAAAAAACTGGAATTGAATTTGAATAATTCAAGTAAAGCTGGAGGAAAAAATATGAAGATTGAAGTTTATCACGGACCAAATTTAAACTGTCTGGGCCGTCGTGACCCTGAGCATTACGGGGAGTTTACTCTGGAAGATATAAACAAAATCATTCAGAAACGTGCCGAAGCCCTCGAAGTTGAAGTTGAATGTCGCCATACAAATGACGAGGGGGAGCTTTTAGGCTGGCTGCAGGAAGAGGATAAGGACGGAGTGGTGCTAAATCCGGCCGGTTGGACCCATACCAGTGTGGCCGTTCGGGATGCGATAGAACTGGCCGGTTATCCGGTTGTGGAGGTTCACCTCTCAAATATTTCCGACCGCGAGGATTTTCGTACTCAATCTTTAACCGCTCCGGTCTGCCTGGGTCAGATTTCCGGGTTTGGTTCCAACAGTTACCTGCTTGGTCTGCAAGCAGTGGTTGACCATCTGCGCTGATTTTGTAGCCCGGCGACGTGGAATATATGAGCGTTTGCTTGAATCAAAAGCCGATTCTTATTATACTTCCCATCTTCCGAATCTTTATTATCTGACCGGCTTCAAAGGTACCAGCGGCCGGCTGGTTCTTTTAGAGGACCGGGCGATAATTTTTTTGGACGGTCGTTATAAAAGTTATGGGGCTTGTCTGGAGGATGATGACCTTGAGGTGTGTCTGATTAAAGAGGGGAGTTTTTTTTCTTCCCTCAATGAAGTCCTCAACAGCGCCGGTGCAAAGCATATATGGTTTGAAAAAAAACATCTTACTTACAGTCAGTTTTGTCGTTTGAAAGGCCGGTTGGAGATAAAAAATCGGAAATATGGTAGCGATTGGATTGAAAAAATCCGCCAGCAAAAAGAAACGGTGGAGATTGATGCAATCACCACCGCCACGAGCAGGACGCTGGAGGTATTTAGAAATGTTGAAAGCGAGATAAAAACCGGCATAAGTGAGTTTGATTTAAACAGATTCTTGAGGATGGAACTTGAAAAGCGAGGCGAAAGCCGTGCTTTTTATCCAATAGTTTTATTTGGCGAACGATGCTGCTGCCCGCACGCCCCGCCCTCTGATAAGAAGCTTGAAAGTGGCGAGCCGGTATTGATTGATATCGGTTTGAAATATAAGGGATACTGTTCTGATTTGACGAGGATGTTTTTCTGCGGGAAAAGAGAGGGACTTGCAAGTGAACTTTACCGGTTATCTTCCCGGTCGGCGATGGCAGCTTTTTCAAAAATGTATCCGGGCGAGCGAATAAGCGATGTCGCCAGAGCGGCCAGAAAATTGATAATAAATGAAGGATATGAAAAAGGGCTGCGCCATAGTCTGGGTCATAGCCTGGGGTTGGATATTCACGAGAGTCCGGCTCTTAAATGCAGCAATAGCGATAAACTTAAAGAAGGAATGATTGTGACGGTCGAACCGGGGATATATCTGGAGGGAGAAACGGGAGGTAGAATCGAGCATATGGTCTTGATTACTTCTGCGGGTCCCCGATTGATTGACGAACCGGATCCTTATCTTGAAGAGGAGTTGGAATTTTATGGTAACACCGAATGAATTTGATACCGGGATGGCAATTTATATTGATGATAAACTTTATATAATAGAACAATACGAACACTCCAAGCGCGGCCGGGGCGGAGCTAAAATTAAAACCAAACTCCGGGATGCTAAAAGTGGTGAGATACAGAGAAAAACCTTTAAATCGGATGATAATTTTTCCCAGGCCATGCTTACGGAAAATCCCGCTCGTTATCTTTATAACGATGGTCAGTTCTATGTTTTTATGGATATGGATAATTATAATCAGATTCAGCTTTCTCCGGAAGCCGTTGCTGATACAGCCAGGTTTTTACGGGAAAACCTTGAACTTGAACTTGAATATTGCGATGATGAACCGGTAGGCGTTAAGTTGCCCCGGCATGTGGTTCTGAAAGTGGGATCGACTGAACCCGGTCTCAAAGGGGGGCGCACCCAGAGCGGCACCAAGCCGGCAAAGACCGAATCCGGTCTGGAAACCAATGTTCCCCTATTTATAAACGAAGGAGATTTGATTAAAGTGGATACTGTAACCGGTGAATATATCGGAAAGGGTGAAAAAGATGAGTGAACCTCGTCCGAAACTGAAAAAATTGCGCGCTAAAGTGGGACGTGTTTTACGGTTTATGAACCATTATGGATTAAGAGAGTTTGAATTCGAAGATAAAAAGGGTGGGGAAACTTTGAAACTTTCCCGTCTGGAAACCGAATCTTCTCCTCCTTTGCTGGAAGGGCGAAGTGCATCTGTGCCGGGTCAGCTTCGAGCCCCGGCGGTTGGAAAATTGAGCTGGCTGGCCAAACAGGACCAGCAGGTTGAAGAAGGGGAGAAGATCGCCGAGATAGAAAAAGGCGATGAAGTTATAGAATTAAATGCCCCGCTACCCGGTCGCCTGGTTGAACCGGTTGAAGCGGTCTGCGTTCAATACGGCGAGAAAATAGGGAGAATAGAAATCAGCAGGGGGGAGCAGAAAGATGAGTAAGATATTAATAGCAAACCGCGGAGAGATCGCGCTCAGGATTATAAGAGCATGTCAGGAAATGGGGCATGAAGCGATAATTGTTCATTCCGAAGCTGATGCCGATACCCGACCTGTGCGGGTGGCGGATAGAGCTCTTTGTATCGGCCCGCCGGCGGCAGCAAAAAGTTATCTTGATATGCAGGCAATATTATCGGCGGCAGAAATTGCGGAAGCAGATGCGGTGCACCCCGGTTACGGTCTGCTCTCTGAGAATGAAGAGTTTGCACGTAAAGTTACAGAAGCCGGATTTATATTTATCGGACCATCGGCTGAAAATATAGCTTTGATGGGTAATAAAGCTGAGGCGCGCACCCAGCTAAAAAAAGCCGGAATGCCTGTTCTGCCCGGTTCGGATGGTAAACTTAATTCCATTGAGGAAGCCCTGGAAGTAGCCGAAGAGGTAGGATTTCCCTTGATGGTTAAAGCGGTTGCCGGAGGAGGAGGGAGAGGAATTGCAAAAGTGGAATCGGAGAAGGAACTCAAGGAGCAGTTCCCCCGCGTTCAGTCGGAAGCCCAGGCTGCATTTGGGTCGGACTGGATGTATATCGAAAAGTTTGTGCCCGATCCCCGGCATATTGAGTTCCAGGTAATGGGAGACGGTAAAGGTAATGTGCTGCAGTTTTTCGATCGGGAATGCAGTATCCAGCGGCGTCACCAGAAACTCCTGGAAGAGGCCCCGTCGCCGGCCCTGAGCGAAGAAAACAGGAAGGAACTTGCTGAAACTATTTGCGAGGCGCTTGGAAAACTTAATTACGGTAATGCCGGAACCGTGGAGTTTGTGATGGATGATAAGGAAAATGCGTATGTAATCGAGGTTAACACCCGGATCCAGGTTGAACACCCCGTTACGGAAATGATCTGCGGTGAAGATTTGATCGCAATTCAGATCCAGACCGCTCTTGAGGGTGAGTTGCCGCTGGATCAAGAAGATATAGAATACAGCGGGCATGCCCTGGAGGTCAGAGTCTGTGCTGAGGATCCCGCGCACGGGTTCACTCCCCAGCAGGGAACGGTGGAGCAGCTTAATTTTCCATCCGGCCCTGGTTGCAGGGTTGACTCTCACCTGGAGTCGGGAAGCTGGATTTCACCCTATTATGACTCCATGATCGGTAAGATCATCACCTGGAATAAAACTCGGGAAAGTTGTATAGACAGAATGCTTCGTTGCCTGGACGAAACGGAAATAAAAGGTATTTCTACCACAATTCCTCTTTTTCGCTGGCTGCTGAAAGATGAAGATTTCAGAGCCGGGGATTTCCACACCGGATTCCTTGATAATAAGGAATTTGATTTTTAGAAGACATTTTGCAGCCAGAAATATGAACAGAGGTTAGACGTTCGGGAAAACCGTATGCGATAATCTTGACACTTTCCAGATTAGCAAACAAAATATAGTGCAGGCTTCTGTCCGCTTAATTACTATTGTAATAGAATATTATTGAAGTCGAAAGATGATTGAAAATGAATGCAGAACTGAAAGCAAGGACAAATATACCGGGTTCGCCGGAAGAATTTTTGAATCTTTATCGCAATCAACTGGAGGGGCGCTGGGTTACTGATCCGGGAAAATTGCGCGACGAGGCCAGTGAGGCCTTGATGGAGAGGTTTGAATCTGCCGATCCGGCCAGCCGGCTGGATATATTAATTGAACTGTCCCGTCGAGAAGATGAAGAGGTTCACAATTTTTTCAAAGATATTTTAAAAAAATCAGAGCGCAACCAGGAACAGCTTCTTGCCATGATTGGTCTGGGCCGGGTGGCCGGCGAAGAAACTATAGAGATGATTGTCGATACTTTAAAAGAAAATGACGATCCCACTTTTTTATCAGTTGGTATAAATTTGCTGGAAAGCCTGGATGTCAGCAGTGCCAAGGATTTGTTGATGGATTTTCTGGTTCATTCCGCTGATGAAATTAAGTTTCATGCCAGTCGGGCCCTGAGCAATATGGAACAGATCGACAATGAATGGCTGGCGGAAAATCTTGAGTCTGTTCTTGCCGGCCAGAAGCATCCTTCGGATTCACTTAAATATTTTATTATCCTGTTGATTAAAGAACGACCCCTTCCGGAGGCCTGTAATATACTCTATGATTTGCTGGAGGATGAGTCGGTCGGAGTATTTGCTATCGAAGCCCTGGGCGAGTTTCAGACTGATAAAGCCTATGAACTTATTGTCCCGTATCTGGATGTCGAAGATCCCATAAGAGTATTTTATGCTGCCGAAGCCCTGGGCCGGATTGGAAAAGATGATTGCTGGGAAAAACTGGAAAAATTAAGCCGGGATAGCGACGATCAGCATGTTCGTTATTATGCCACGGTAGCTCTGACAAAGATAGATGACCATAGATCTGTCGGGATTTTACTGGAAAAGTTGAGGGATGAAGAACCAAGTATCCGCGGTTTTGCGTCCCACACACTTGTCGAGCTTGGTGATATAGTTCTAAAACCCTATCGCGAAGCTCTTGGAGCTGAGAAAAGAGAAGCGGTGCGGGAGGCTTTATATGTTCTTGGTGAAATCGGGGATGCCAAAGTGGTTCCCGATCTGCTTGAAAAAGCTTACAGTGTAGATAAAGAAATAGAACATTATGCAATCCAGGCCCTGCATAAAGTAGCCACCAGGCATGACTCGGCCCGAAGGCTTCTGTTTGAAAAGCTGCCGCAGGCAGATCCCGAATTGCAGATAAATATTATAAGAGTTTTAAACGGTCGAGGTGACTCGGAACTTTGCTGTTATCTGTCCCGTTATCTTAAGGCCGATGATGCTAAATTGCGTTTTTACATAGCCGGTGTATGTCGTGATCAACCCTGTCCTGACTGTCTGCATTTGCTCCGGAGGCTGTGCGGGGATGATAACCTTTCGGTTGCTACTTTTGCAGTCAATACGCTGACGAGAATGGATAATCCCATGGCCCATAAAATGGCTTCGGAGTTGGCCAGAGCGGAAATACGGCCGCTTGTTCTTGTTGCTTATTTAAGGGGATTCTATCTGGATCGTTCGCGTATTTTCCAGGATGTGGTCGAAGAGATACTCCAGAACACTAAGGACCGTAGAGTACAATATTTTGCCGGTGCTGCTTTGAAAGCGATTAACCGGGATAGGTTTCGTCAGTTAAGCGCTCAGGATGAATATCTACAGAAAATATTTAATAAGGTGAAGGTGGATTAAAGTGACCAATAAATTGCCCACAGTAAGTGATTTTATGAGCGAAGAAGTGCCCACGGTTTTTCCCTGGGATACGATTAAAAAAACCTATGATATGTTGATGGATCATAAGCTTCGCGCTTTGCCGGTTATTAACGGTGAAAAAAAACTTGTAGGCATCATCAGCGAGCGGGATATCGTCCGATATCGGACCCTGAATATTCTTCCCAAACACGCTGAGTTTTACATAAATGTAAGCGATGTAATGACCCGCGAGGTTAATGTCTTTGCCCCGGAAACCACTCTCCGGGCTGCCTGCCAGCGTTTTGTTGAAACTAATAACAACCAGTTTCCCGTAGTTGAAGAAGACAGAGTTCTGGGGATGGTAAGACAGCGAGACTTGCTTGGTTTCTTTGTGGAAAGCTGGGACGAACTGTTGAAAAAAGATTAATCCTAAATATCGGTGGTAATAGTATGAAGAAACGGGTAATACTTGTTGTCCTGGACAGTGTGGGAATTGGTTCCGCTCCCGATGCCAATCATTTTAATTCGGCGGGGAGTAACACTATTTTTAATATTTCTAACCAGGTAGCGGGTTTAAATATGCCAAACATGGAAAGACTGGGACTCGGTCATATCTGCCCGATTCTGGGAGTTGACCCCCATCCCCAGCCTGTTGGTTCCTACGGTTCTCTTTCCGAGTTATCGGCGGCTATTGATACCACAGTTGGTCACTGGGAGCTTATGGGAGTGCCTGTCGAAAAACCATTCCCTACTTATCCTGAAGGGTTTCCGGATGAAGTTATTGAACCTTTTGAAAGAGCGATCGGTAAACCGGTTCTTGGTAACAAAGCTGCTTCGGGAACAGTAATAATTGAGGAATTGGGCGAGGAACATATGCAGACCGGTTCCCCAATTGTATACACCAGCGCGGACAGTGTCTTTCAAATCGCCGCCCATGAAGAAGTAATCCCGGTAGTCGAGCTTTACCGGATGTGCAAGATGGCCCGTGATATATTAACTGGCGAGCATGCGGTCGGGAGAGTGATAGCCCGGCCTTTTGTGGGGGTTCCGGGTGGATTTCAGCGCACCCACCGCCGCAAAGATTTTTCCCTGGATCCGCTGGATAAGACTGTAATGCAGGATTTGAAAGAGGCCGGTTATGCGGTCAAATGCATTGGGAAGATAGCTGATATTTTTAATGAGGTAGGAGCAACCGAGATTTTCAAAACTCGGGATAATGCCGAAGGTATAGATAAGATTATTGAGCTGGTTGAGGAAACAGATGAGGATGGTCTGATATTTGCCAACCTGGTTGATTTTGATATGGAATTTGGACACCGTAATAATGCTCTGGGTTATGCCAGAGCTCTTGAGGAATGGGATCAGGGTCTGGAAGAGATAATGGCCACGCTGGGGGAAGAAGATATCCTTATGATAACCGCCGATCATGGTAACGATCCAACAACCCCGGGCACCGACCATACTCGTGAATTGGTTCCTCTGCTTGTTTACGGCAAAAATATTGAAGATGGGATTGATCTGGGTGTACGGATAGGTTTTTCTGATGTGGGGCAGACCATACTTGATTATTTTGATTTGCCCTGCCGGCTGGAAGCCAGCAGTTTTCTTTCCGAATTGAAATCTAAATAATTATGATCTAAATCGAGCGATTCTGAGCATGAGGATGTATCACATCTTGTTTTCTCATTCTCTCTCAGC
>CAYTSZ010000106.1:0-7462 GCA_964440635.1 uncultured bacterium | reverse complement strand
GGTTTATGGACTTGTTGTATTTTACTTTCATCGAGTTCTTCATGGGATTCTGTAAATTCTTCCATCAGCTCGGGGTTATCATTGACAATATCTGTAATTGAGGTTCTTATTTCTTCGCGTTCGTTAACCACCTGAACGGTCCCGGCCAGAATTTTTTCCGGTGCCGAAATTTCCATAAAAGTTTCTTCCAGTTCTGATATAGTGCCCTCAAGGGCATCCATAATTTCATCCCGCGCTTCGGGGTCGGAAACTGTCTCCAGCCGGTCGGTAAGTGTTTCTATTTTTTCTTCCAGATTGTACGAACGGCGGATGGTTTCTTCCGTTTTGTCGGCCAGAGCCTGATTATTATGTTCCAGGGCCTGAGAATGGAGAAAGTCTGCCACCTTGCGCATTTTTCGGATTGAATTAGTTTCGCGGATAGTTGTTATAATATCTTCGGCGGCTTCGGAAAACTCTTCTTCCTCGATTACTTCGGCTTTGCTGCCCAGCTTATTTACCTCCGCTTCGGGCAGCCAGTGTTCCTGCTGGCCTTGAATGACAAGCTGGCGAACTTTGAAATTTTTGAATTTTTTAAGTAGTTCTGAAGTTAATTTAGTATTTCCTTCGGCCAGCACCCTGCCGTCGGGAGTGAATACACTTCGGTCAAGTAATTGTTCGGGTTGAGCGCGGCGGGTGGGTATAATCTGTAATACTGGTAAAGTCACGCGATAATATTTCAAACGATCTACCTTCTTCGATACTTTTTAAATTAAAAAACAAACCAATCAGTTAATCTGAATCTTGCGTAGAGGTTTATTTAAAAGTCCCTGCTAACTAATATAACCAATTCATTTATAAAATCAATAATTATTTTACGGATTGATTCAAATAAGATCCCGGCGCTGATACTGCAGATAGGCAAAGCCGAGAAATAAAATACTGAATCCAAGAATTATTACCAGATCCAGCGGCAGCAAAACAGGCTGTTTTTGATAGGTGTAAAAGGCAAAAAAACCGGTTCTGTGCAGGGGAGGGAGGATTATTTGAAGCAGGCGTGCACCCAGATACCAGGGTGATTCCAGTTGTTCGGCCAGTCGTGCGAAAACATCTCCGAGGTGCGAACAAAAATATATTGTTGGAGCCAGTAGGCCGGCGACAACAGCCCCGGAGAATTCCCGAATCAAAATGAAAAGAAGCAGTAAAAAAATAAGTTTCACAAAGAGAAAAGTGAAGGATGTAAATAAGGGTAAAAACTGTATGCCGGCCAGAATAATATTTATCAGGGCAATAAAACCGGGGAAAAAAAGAAAAATAACAGCGGGGAGCAGATTTGAAAAAAACTCGGTGGCAAAAAGATAAAGACGGGAAACGGGTACGCTTGCAAAGGGAATTATAATACTTTTGTCATCCAGTGGGTTACCGACGGCCAGCAGGAGAACGGTGAGCAGTCCCAGCAGATGTATAATCAGGTAGCTGGAATAGGCGAGATGGATTTTTAATATTGCCAGTGAATCGGGAGAACCGGTATATTTGTTTTGTGCGCGGCTGATCATCTCAACTAATATATCCAGATTCGCCAGTTCCTTCAGCAGGGAGGGATGGCCTAAAAGTAAAGTGATAGAAAGCAACACTAAACTGGCAAGCAGACTCAAAAACCAGAGGTCATATCGGCGTAAAGATTGAAACGTTAAAGCTCGAAGGAATAAACACATGGGTCAATCAGGCTCTGCTTCGTTGATTTTGGTTACCCGTCCCCCGGCAATTTTAATTATGCGGCTGCAGACAAGTCGGACGATCTCCGGGCGATGAGTAATTATAAGATTAGTTTTATTTTCGTCTGTTCTTTTTTCAAGAAGAGAATACAATTTTTTCTGACTCTGAATATCAAGACCGGTTGTTGGTTCATCTAACACCAGAAGATCAGGATGGCCAAGAAATGAAGCGGCCAGCCCGACCCGCTGCCGAATTCCCCGCGAGAGGTCCTTGAATTTTTTATCCAACCAGTCGTCCAGCAAAAAAATATTAGCATAACTGGTTAAATCAAGTTTTGAGATGGACTTGAGCCGGGCAAAAATTTCAATTATATTTTTAACTTTTAATTCTGGTAGAGTCTGAAATATTTCCGGAAGAAAACCCACTTTTTGCCTGTTTTGGGGTTGGGCGGGGTTTCCCCCGAATATTTTCACTGTCCCTGAATCCGGTTTCCCCAGCCCCAGAAGTAGTTTGACGGCGGTAGATTTACCACTGCCGTTGTTGCCAAGCAAACCCTGGGTTATGCCCGCTTCTAGTTTCAGATTGAAGTTATTTAAGGCATTCGTCTGATTAAACCCGCGCCGATATGATTTATTTATGCTTTTCCAGGTGGCGGGTGCGATGGTCGAGGTCATTCGCCGAACATCTTGATCAGAATTTCTTTCTCGCGTCGCCCGTCAAACTCGGCGTAATAAACGGTGTGATAAAGGCCAAAATCAAATTTCCCGCCACTTATCGGCAAAGTGACATTGTGACCGAGTATCATTGATTTTAAATGGGCTGCCGCATTTTCTTTAGGATCGCGCTGGTTATGGTGGTAAACACTTTTTTTGCCCTGGGGAGTGGAGGGCACAAGGGCTCTGAGTAGTTCCTGCGAATCTTTTACCAGGTGGCGATCCGAATCGTTTAGATATACGGCGCTGCTGGTGTGCAGAGGGAAAACGAGCATCATACCTTCGGTTATCCCTGATTTATCGAGGATGTCATTCAGGCGCGGAGTTATATCCACTATTTCTTCCGTATATTCGGTTTTAATACTTAATATTTCTCGAACGTTTTGCATCATATCATCCTCCTCAAAGATTTTAAAACAGCTTAAAGCTAACTTAATATTAAGTCAAATGACTCTTAATTTAAACTAAATTCAATCTGAATGTGTGCGAAGTTTGATTGTTTGTTATTATTTCAGGTAAGATAATAAGCACATAATATATATGCGGGGGGAAACGAGGAGCTTTGAAAGTGAAGATAAAAAAGGCGTTAACAATTCCAGAGGTTTATGAACGTTGCCGGGGTTATGATTATATCCTGACCGCGGATACTCCTCTGGCTGACGCTTTGAACGGTCGTATTGATAGCCCGCGGTTGGGGCGCCTTGCCTACACCCCGCGGGGTATGGTTCATCAGGCAGGTGGTGATGAACAGACCGTTGACCGTCGCCAGCTTTTTTTAAAAATTGTAAAGGAAACTGATTTGAGCTGGAAAGAAGCGCTTTATTATCTTGAGAATATCTTGCACTGCTGGCAGGAAACAGGCGATCTGAAAAAGATTCTCAACTACAGTCGTTTTGACGAAAAAAAATGCGCGGCAGTTATGGAAATTTTAAATAATACATCCAATGTGTTTAAAAGCCAGGCGGAGTTTGAATGGGATTCAAGCTCCCGGGTGGCTGTCGTGGGGATGCATCAGTTCAGAGGCCTGGGGAGAAAGGTTCTTCCCGCGAATTTTACAAAAATAGATCCTTTCAAACGGGGAGAATATTTTGATCCCCCGGAGTTTTCTATTTTTAACAGTGCCTCGGCCATTGTTGAAACGGTAGTTGAAAATATTGATCGTGAGAATGCCTATGACATTGCTATTGTTATGGAACCGGGCAGCCACTATCAACCTCTGCTGGAAGCAGCTTTTCGCTCCCGTGAAATCCCCTATATCCACAAGACCCATCTTTCGGAGGTCGAGCTGTTTCGGGTCTGGCTTAAGATGATGAGGATGGGGCTGGTAAACTCCCGTCTGAGGCTGAGGGACTTGCAGCCAGTTTTGCGACAGCTCGGTCATTATATTTCCGATGTTAAAAATCGCCGCTATTTTAATTATCTGAACGAGGAAGAGTTAAAGGAGTTAAAAGATTTTATTTCTAATGCGCGTGAATATCGTTTCACAGAGGCCATTGAGCAGTTCGAAAATTTTTCGGGTGTCGAGATGGCGGAACTCAGACATGTTGTTTTTGAAATGGAAATCAGCAACAGCCGGCTGTCGGAGGAAAAGATTAATTTGCTCAGTTTTTATCTTGATTCTTTTCATGTGAATGTGGACGCCGACGAAAACAAGGGTGGCGTATTGCTGGCCTCGCCGCTGACCGGAGCCTATGTGGATCGTCCCTCTGTTTTTTATCTCGGGATGGATGCATCCTGGACGCGTCGGATAGCTGAAAAACCCTGGGTTGATACTGAGCAAACCCGGACCAACAATCTGCTCGATTTCCAAATTTTTTTACAAAATGGCCGCCGTCAGTATTACATGGTTCAAAACAGACAGATGAATCGTACGGTTACCCCCTGTTTTTATTTTAATGTTCTGGGAGACGAAGAAATTTCCACGTTCGAAGATCTGCCCCACCGGCGATATCGCTGGAAAAATGAAAAAAAAGCGCAGGGATTTCCTCTGCCTTCCGACCAGCCCCCGGTTCAACCGGTTGACACAATCAGTCAGTCCTCTTTGAAATGTCTGGTTCGCTGTCCTCGGGAGTATTATTTTTCAAAGCTGGTTCCCACACCGGAAAACCGGCATTTAACCCGGGGTAGTTTGTACCATGATTTTGCGGAGTTTTACCTGGAACATGCTGATTTTGTTCGAAACCGTGGCCGTTCTGATTTTGTCAAAATAATTGTCGATGAGCTGAGCAGTTTTGTCGACGAACTGGAAAAATACAGATTAGAGGTAGAAACCCGGGTTGCGTTGAGTAATATCATGGCCTACCTTGATGCACAGCAGATAGATACTACTTTGCCCCTGTCAGCCAGAAGAGAGTCGGGAAACTTTTTTGCTGAGAAATTTGACCGTCCGCTGGCATCAAATGTAAGCGAGGTCTGGTTTGAAGATCCCTCACTGGGCGTTAAAGGAAAGATTGATCTTATGCAGGGCCCCGACCACCTGCTTGATTACAAGAGCGGTAGGTTGAAAAGTATAAATAAAATTATCAGAAACTCTAATATTAATCTGGCTGAAAAAGAGGTTGATTTTCAGGTGATTCTTTATCTGGCCTACCAGCGCCGGATAAATAGCGACAGCAGGTTAAAGTTCACATTTTTTCATTTCCTTGAAAACCTCAGTGATGTTATTGCCGGCGAGGCTATACTGGAGGATAACCTGGTCACAGTTACCTATTATCCCCGTCTTTTTGCTGAACAGATAATCAGAGAGGAAGCTTATGATTGGCTGATCGGGGGGATCAGTACTAATAATGACCGGTTCAAAACCATTGATGGGCTGGGCTACGAGTCATATAGAGATTTTTTCTTTGGGAGACAGTTGCCTGGATTTTACGACAAAAATGAAATTATAGAATCAGAACTTGCTCAGAAGTTCATAGAGTTTACCCGGCACAATTTTAAGGACGTTGGTTATGTTGAAAAGGGTTGTCTTTCGGCTCTTAAAAAACTGGTGGATTTTCGAACTACAAATTTTTTCTCCGAAGACCTGGATGAGTTTGAAAATTTTCTGGATGAGCGGCTTGCCGAACTTAACCGTTATCTAAGCGGAAGATTCCCGGTCCGGGGCTGGTTGAAAGATTTTGATATTGACGACATCGACCGCCGTGATCTGGTCAGGGTTGATAACATTGGAACCTAATCCGAAACAGCGTCAGCTTATAGAAAACAGACGTGGAATTTATCTTGTGGATGCCGGAGCCGGAACCGGAAAGACTTTCAGCCTCTCCCGGCGCTATGCATCCATACTTAAAAACGAGGCCGTCTCGCCCTCTGATATTCTGCTTATAACTTTTACCAACAATGCAGCCGGGGAGATGAAGGAAAGGGTGATAAACTGCTGTGATTACGATCCGCTGGATTTACAGGAGGCCCCGATTTCAACTTTTCACAGCCTCTGCCACCGGCTGTTGCTCCGCCGGGGTTTCAATGCACCTTTTTTGCTGGGAATTAAAGAACACGTTACTTCCAGCACTTCCATCCTGCAGAATGAAGTGCTGGAAAAAAAGGAGTTCCGTCGATTTTTACATAATTTCATAGAAGCAAATCCAGACCGTCATGATTTTTTGCGTGTCCTGCGTGAACGGGAGAGTTTGCTGGGGCTGATAAAATCTCTGGCTGCGAAAGGGATAATTCCGCTGCTGGATCGCGGGGGCCATCAATGGTATCAGCAGGGGGAGGACTATCTGGATGGTCATTTCAAACGGTTTTACCAGATTTTAAAAGAGGCTAATAAAAAACGTCCTGGTAAGTGTGGGCCCCGGCAGTCTGATTTGCTTGGCCGGATCAAGTCCGCTTACCGTGATAAATGCTATTATCCCGATGCTCCCAATTTAGATGAAGTGGCCAGCGAAGACGGTAAAAAAGTGAGGGATGAGGTGGCCCGCAAGGCTTTTGAAGAGGATAGGAAACAGCTTAAGAATTTCATGCATGAACTTTATAGCGGATATCTGAGCTACTGTTTGCAGAATAATTATCTGAACTTTGGTTTCTTGCAGGTGCTGGCCTATATTCTGCTCAGTGAGAATAGCGAAGTGCGCGCTGAAATGAAGCATCGTTTTGTAATGATTGATGAGTTCCAGGACACCAGTGAAATTCAGTTCAAACTGACATTGCTGCTGTCTGAAACTAATAATATCTGTGTAGTCGGGGATTGGAAACAGAGTATCTATAGCTTTCAATATGCTAACGTGGATAATATCCGCAAATTCGAGCGCCGGCTCAGACGTTATAAAAAAGAATTGAACAGTGATTGCAAGCGAGTAAGCTATCCACTGAAAAAAATCCGAGAAATTTCTTTGAATGAAAATTATCGCTCCGGCCAGGAGATACTGGATTTTTCAGAGAGGAGTTTACTTCTGGAAGCCACCGACCGCGAAAATCTTTCCTGCGAAGATATAGCTGCAGATATAGTCCATCTCAAAAGTGGTCGTCCCGATCTAAAAACTGAAATAAAAGGTATATTAAGCGCCGACGAGACGGAAGCTGTTCTGTTTGCGGCGCAACGCCTGGTGGAAGAAGGATATCCTCTACAGTCGGAGGATAACGCCCGGACGATTCAATACGGAGATATAGCTGTATTAACCCGGACCAGGAAATTCGGGCTCGAGCTGCAGGAAACTGCCCGCCGGCTTGGGGTGCCGTTGGCCTATGAAGGGGGGGTCGAACTTTTTAAAACTGATCCCGCGATTATTTTGCTGGCCTGGCTTAGAGTTTTAGATCATCCCCGCAGCAAAGACGGTTGGGCGGTATTGCTGGAAGAAGCAGGCTATACTCTGGACGCCGCCCGGAAAATTATAGACAGTGGTGCTGACGGGGATGATCAATATCCGTCAGAAATGCTTGAGTTCCGAGAAAAACTGCAGAGAATAAGAAGTTCGGCTCCCCGCATCTGGCCGGCGGGAGTGGCCCGGCATGTATTTGATCATTACGGTTACTGTAGTGGTTTCACCGATAAGATCGTCGAGGTTGTTCAGGAAACGGCCAAATCTTCCCTGTTGAGCCTGGGTGGACTGGTTGAATTT
>CAYTSZ010000105.1:0-7509 GCA_964440635.1 uncultured bacterium | reverse complement strand
TCAGCGAACAACGACTATAAACCCTCCATGGGAAATGGTGGGACATACAGACCTCACAGCAGTCCGGAGGACTGCGAGAATGAGTCAGAGAGATAGGGTGTCTCCGATCAAGAACCGATCAATTTAAGTACAGTATATTTTTTATTTCTTTCCAGCTTCTGGTATTCAGCACGTCCTGTTTGCGCAGCCAGCCACGGCGGGCCTGACCGACTCCATAACGCATATTATCCAGTCCGGGACAGCTATGGGCATCTGTGGATATTGTAAGTTTTAATCCCATCTCCCGCGCCCTGCGGGCCTGGACATCATTCAGATCCAGCCGCTCGGGGGAAGCGTTTATTTCCAGAAAACTATTCTCTTCAACCGCCACCTCCATAATCTTCTCCAGGTCAATCGCATATGGTTCCCGGCTAACTATTTTACGACCGGTCGGATGAACAAAAACATTAATATAAGGGTTCTTCAGTGCTTCTGTAATCCGGCGGGTCTGTTTTTTTTCTGAAAGATCAAACTTACTGTGGATAGCCGCCGAAACTATATCCAGTTCCTGTAGAACCTCATCATCGAGGGCCAGTTTCCCGGCGGGAAGTATATCCACCTCGACACTTTTAAGCAGTTTGAAATCATCCCAGTTCTGATTTAGTTCATCAATTTTCTCGCCCTGTTTTTTAAGACCATCTGAGTCCAGCCCCCCGGCCACGGCCAGATAATCCGAGTGGTCGGTTATCGCCAGGTATTCATATCCGCGGGCACGGGCCGCTTCCGCCATCTCCTCGAGGCTATTTTTTCCGTCACTGCCCGGGGTATGGGACTGCAAATCACCTTTCATATCCTCCTTTGAAACAAGCTCCGGCAGTCCACCTTCCCTTGCCGCCTGAAGCTCACCTCTGTTCTCACGCAATTCTGGTTCTATGTAATCACAATCCAGAATCCGGTAAATTTCCTTTTCCGTATATCCGCCCAGACAATCCTCACCGCTAAAAACTCCGTATTCGTTTATTTTTAAATCCCGGTCGCCAGCCATCCCCCGAAGGGCCACATTATGTTCTTTAGAACCGGTAAAATAAAGCAGGGCGGCACCCCAGCTTTCTTTTTTAACAACCCGGAGATCAACCTGCAGACCGGAGCGCAGAACCACACTGGCTTTAGTCTCTCCTTCGGCAAGAACTTCCACCACATCTTCGTAGTTAGTGAATTCTTTCATCACCGGACCACTATCGTCGGCGGTTACCAGCAGATCCAGATCACCGACTGAATCCCGACGGCGGCGAAAACTACCGGCGATTTCAACCTGATCAACCCCGGTCACCTCTTCGAGCACATCAATCAGGGGATAAGCCTGTTGCTCGACGGCCGACAATAAAAATCGTTCTTCGCGATTTTCAACTTTTTCCAGATTTGTTAATATTTTCTCAGTTGTTTTCTCTCCAAACCCTTCGAGCCGGGTTATTTTCCCGGATTCGGCAGCTTTTTTCAACTCGGCCAGGGTTGTAATATCCAGCTCTTCATAAAGTTTTTTTATTTTTTTGGGCCCCAGTCCCTCCACCTTAAAAAGATCAAGCAGACCGGCAGGAATTTCCTCTTTAAGTTCTTCCAACAGGGTCATTTCACCGGTTTTCACAAACTCCTCAATCCTGCCGGCAAGATCGGCACCGATATCCGAAAGTTCCGTCAAATCTTCCCCTTCAGCCAGCAAAGTGTGAATCTGAGACGAAAGAGAGGAAACCGTTCGAGAAGCGTTACGATAAGCCCGGGTGCGAAAGGGATTGGCCCCTTTGATCTCAAGCAGGTCAGCAATCTGCTCGAAAGCATCAGCTATCTCGGAATTATGAACAGGCATAATTAATCACTCCAGATATAATTTTATCGTACATCCGCAGTTTATATATAAATTTTAAGGAAAGATCAAAACCTCCCAGTAGTCATTCCGACCCCTGACGCACACGGATGTGCTAATGCTGCGAACACAAGGATGTGTAAGAACAGTGCGAGCCGAAATCCATCGGGTTTTGATCCGAGTTCTGCGTCAATCTGCAAACTAAAACAAACAGAAAAACAAAAAACTTTGGCTCACAGGGCAACACAGGTAGACGCAAATTAAATTCAAATTCTAAATCAACAACATAATGGACTGGATGATACTTCAAATTCACTCCACCTATTATTTACAAAAGAACTTCAAAAAAACCGCACGAACCTTTTGAAAATTAAACGCTTCCCTTAAAACCGGGTAATTTTTCCTTACCGGTTTTTAGACTGCCACTTTCCGGGTTTTTAGTTTGCCATAAACACAACGTGCAGAGTCAGTATATGAAACCCTCACACAATATTTTTTCTGAAAAAGGTGTTAGTAAAATTCTTCATCGAAATGTTCCCGGTTTTTAATTACCAAACACAGAAATTTCATTCTGAAAATTGACACCGGCTGATAAATATCGTATATTCATGTAGGATATCCATAAAAAAATATGGAGTAACGACATGAAATTTGAAAATTTAGTAAGGAAATTCGCTTCTCGACCTTATTTTGAGTTAAAAGAAGTGCTGGTCCTTGATGATAATCAACCGAAGACTATCAAAAATCAACTTTCAAAATGGTCTCAAGATAACAGGATTATTCGCGTCGGACGGGGAAAATACCTGCTGAATAAGGCATTCAGGAAACAAACTCCCTCTGTTTATTATATTGCCAATCAGCTCCTCCGTCCATCCTACGTAAGCATGCATACAGCCCTGCAGTTTCACGGATTAATCCCCGAAGCAGTATTTTTAATTCAATCAATGACCTCCCGGCACGGTCGTACGCAGGAAACAGATTTAGGAACTTTTAAGTATCATTCTATCAAACAGGAGCGTTTTTGGGGGTATAAAAAATATTCGACGTCGGATAAAAACTACCTCCAGAACAGTTTTTTTATGGCCCGCCCTGAAAAATCCATATTGGACCTCTTTTATTCCCAGGGAGGCGAATGGCCCAAAGAACGGATTTTGGAAATGCGGTTTCAAAATATTGAAAAAATAAACTTTGGAGCTCTGAAAGATTTCAAAGAGCGTTTTAGCAGTGCTCGGATTAGCCGGGCCGGAGAGAATTTTATTTTACTGTACGGGGAGGAAAAATAATGAAAGACCGAGCAATTGAAATTGGTCGTAAAGCAGAAACGGGCCCTCTGGGATATAACCGAATACGAGAATATCTCCAACATATCATCATGCGCGAACTTTTTGAGCTTGATGTGCTCGAAGATCTAATTTTTCACGGGGGTACCGCTCTTCATTTTATTTATGATCTTAATCGTTATTCCGAGGACCTGGATTTTCATACCAAAAATATTATCCCGGACTGGAAACTACAACCTGTCCTTAAAAAATTGCAGAAAAATTTAGATTATCAGGGCTATTCACTCACATTTACCACCCCTTCCCCGAAAAACGTACAGAGCTCATTTCTGAAAATCGATGATATTTTATACGAATCCGGTATCAGTAATCAAAAAACAGAAAAACTCAATATCAAAATTGAAATCGACATAAATCCGCCGGCTGGCTTTACAAGTGAAACCAGCCCGGTTAATCAATTTTTTCCTTATATAGTCCAACATCACGACCGACCCAGTTTTTTGGCGGGAAAACTCCATGCAATCCTCCAGAGAACCTGGACAAAAGGCCGGGACTATTATGATTTATGGTTTTATATCACCCGGTCAAGTTCAATTGAACCGAATTTTAACTACCTGCAAAATGCTCTCGCGCAAACAGGTTATAGCGGGAAAAAAATCACAGCGGGAAACTGGAAAATGCAGATAGCCCGGCGAGTAAAAGAAGCGGATTGGGACAAGATACGAAATGATGTTACCCCATTTCTTCCCCATCCGGCAGATTTAAAAGCGTTTCGTAAAGAAATGCTTTTAGAAAAGCTAAACTCCCCGGCAACAGGATGAATAATCTGTTCCACAGCAACAAAACCGGATGCTCTAATTAATTCACAGGCAGCAAAAGCATCGCATGTGTTCACAATTCTATAAACCTTATAAGCCTCGAGGTTTTACGCACTTCTGCAATGTTCTGGATAAACCTGCAAAATCGGTTCGAACTCTGGAAACTAAAGCGAGACAGTAAACTGCGGGAAGAATTAACCAAAGTCAAAACGGTAGCCTGACCCGTACAACCTCTGGTTCCAGGGACCATTCTATTCTTTTTCCTCACCGTTTTTAGACTGCCACTTTCCGGGTTTTTAGTTTGCCATAAACAGCATAGCACCAAACCGAAAACATGGTTGCAACAATGTTTTATTCAGTTTGAACGAATACCGAATTACATCTGGTTCTTTTGGCAGCAGTATATACCACTCAACAGACAACAATTTGTAAATATGTATTACGCTATAACCATCTTCATAATAATCGTTTTGAATTTCCTCTCGAAATTACAAACCTAATTGAATTCCCTTTTCATTATCAAGTTCTTTCTCAACTCAGGTAAAATTAAGATGAAGACTGACCCCAGAACCAAACACAGCCCTCAAACTCAATCATTCATTTATGATCAGACAATTTCAAAATGCACGGTGGCTTATTTCATTATGAATTTATAAAGAATATCCCCAATATAAAGTTTTCTTTTCCCTATCCTGTATTTCTCCTCCCACAAATAATCCTGCTACTCAAAACAGCGATGGCACTCATCATCTCCCGGCGCCATGAAACATCCATGCACCTTTATATCAAACGTCCGGTAAGGACCTAATAGCCCATCTATCTCTAACTGGGCATTTAATCTTGCCGTTCCTTCCGTCTCATAAGTTTTCGTATACTTTTCCTCCTGCAAACCATCATCTCAGGCTATATTGTTTTCATAACCACTGCTGTATGTCCGACCTATAAAGGTCACAGGAACATCGCGCAGAGCTTTGGTCGGGATAACCTCACCTATCCTCACCACATCAACTTTGACCGTCTTTTTGCCTCCCATCACACCCAGATCTTCCCTTAGATTTATCCACCCCGTTACCTCATAGCTGCCCGCTGCGGGGAAATATGTTTTCATCTCTCGCCCTTCAGCTTTCTTCACACCCTCCATATACCATTTTATCCTGTCCTCATAACCCGCCGGATATGTCCTGCCCTGGAGAGGCGTCACCGTCCCATACACCACCGCTTGTTTATCCACTCCCAGACGTTGATCCTTTGCATTTTACCATCCCCACTACGACTTTTTATCGACAGCAATATTATACGAAGGGATTGTATATCAGGTCAAAGAGAAGAGAATTCGGAAGCTCAAATTCCGAGGATAAATAAATCTGTAATTATTAAGTTCGATTTATATTCTCATAAAATGAAATTACTCAACTTTCAGTAAACGTCCACGTAGGTCATCCCCCGAATTTCTCCGGGCTGACACAACTGAATAGTATTAACCAGCTTACGTTTTTGCATGTCGATAACTTTCAAGTGGGGGACAAGATAATCATTCGTTTTATCTGTAATCATCCAGACCAGCGATACGGTATACCTCTGGGTTTTATTAACGGCATCAGGTTGCCGGGGTGGAGACGCCCTATATATCTTTTCACCTTCTCCTTCCAATTGGAGTTCTCCCAGCTTTTTTAAAGTGTTTCTGTCATAAAACTCAATTACCTCCCCCTCTTTCCCCGTTCCCCATATTTCTGGGTAATCAAGAACATAAGGCTCCTTTTCGTATTTCCCCTTCGGATCCGGCTGCCAGCCTCCGGCTTTTAAGAGTGGCTTTCGGCCTGTGATTGTTTTTACTCTTTTGTCTTTTTTAATCGAAAAAATCCCTTTTCCTGGCCCAAGATTAGGTGAGTTAAATCCATAAATGAAATTACTGCTCGGCGAAAGTATGTGCAAAATACTAAAGCGACTAGAATAACCTCGGAAAATTTTTCCCGTACCGGGGACTATAATCCATACATTCTTCCGCTCTAATTGATTCTCGTAGTTTTCTTCATCCAAAGGATTATTGATAAATAATTTTTCATGGGTGGAATTGAACCGTAGTGTCGATATATCCACTTTCCTGGGCTTCCCCGTCTCACCAGAGGGGAACTGAATAGTCCGTTTTCGTTCATTTGTCTCCAGATTATACACGTCAATTCCCGTTGAGGGCATATGTCCCCGTTCGGGATGGCGGACCAGCTCGGTCCCACCCACATATAAAAGATTATTACGGGGATCAACTGCCACCGCTTTTACACGGGGAACATTTTCAGACAGGGGGAATCTATCTACCACTTCTCCCGACAGTAGATCAACTTCCATCACATAGGAGGGAAAATCTATGTATTTTTTCTCCGTTTTTTCCGGTTTATATGGTTTGGTATAGCCGATATAAGCCGTAGGCCGATAAGGGTCGTAAAAAAACAGCCACCAGACTCCTACTCCTATTAATATAATTACAAGTATAACAACCATATACTTTGTAAGATTTTTAGTCATTGGTTATATTCTCCTCATTTTAATTGTCCCAGGGTTCTCCATCATAACGATCAATGTATCCGATCACGTTTCCCCAGGTATCATCGGCAATATACCGACGAATTACACCAAACTCTCCTACAATTGCAGGAAATCCTTCCCCAGCGTTGAACTGGAGATAAGCCTGAGCGTTTAAAATTTTAGAAACCTCTTTTCCATCCAGATGGTTTTCTTCTCGACCGGTATTATCTCGCCCGGAGTAATCGCGTAAGGGAGGCACGTCTTCAACCGCCCAATCCGGCCAATCATCCTCTGGCTCAGTCGGGTCATAGGGCAAATTGGCTGGATCGTGCCATGTGATTTCATTGTTCTCAAGCCGATTCAAAATTTCTTGTAAATTTTCTTCCGTTCGTACATCATAATCTGAATTGACATCCGTCGGATCCCATCCCCACTCTACTTCTTCTTCAATTATAGTGTCGGCAAAATCAGTATTCGTCCAATGATCATGCCAACCTTCCACTGTACTCTGGGTATTGCTGTAATTAGTGTCAAAATGTTCAATCCCCTCCTCCAGATTCTCAACCCAGTTCCACACCTGTAGTCTCGTGGGAACAGGTGACGTTAACTGAGTAATCCCCCATCCATCATCCCCGTCTTCAAGATTCAGGTTTGGAAACCACGGGTCTTCACCCCCACAGGACGCCGTATTACTGAACTGCTCCCCACAGCTTTCTCGCCAGACCATCGCCAGGCGACCTCTTTTTCGATGATTCACACTATTATCCGAACCATCAACTTGATCCTGTATAGTATCACCCGTCGGATTCTCCCCCATTATTGCATACTGGGCTCCCAGCATGTATGCCTGTTTGCTTCCATCCACTGAGACAAATACCGCCACTTCGGTTGCCTTTGTCCCCATCAGTTCTCCCCACTCGCTTTCCCCCGGGCCTGCGTCTTCGGCCACTATTGTCCACCTGTCGCTTCCCTCAATCTCCGCATAATCCTCCTCCGGCACCCTTATACCCGTAGGCTCGGCAAAATCCGTGTAATTCCCCTCGTCGTATATCAT
>CAYTSZ010000104.1:0-7526 GCA_964440635.1 uncultured bacterium | reverse complement strand
GTTCGCAGCATTAGCACATCCGTGTGCGTCAGGGGCCGGAATGACAGTCAAATTCAAACCAGGAACATTTTTTTGACAGGATTTACAGGATAACTTTAAATCCAGCAAATCAGAATCAACATCCAGTCCATTATGCATTTGACGTTGCTGTTGATTATAGACCTTTGACCTTCGACCTTTGACTATTGACCTTCGACCTTCAACATCCAGTTCATAAAAGCAGTTCAGGGTTCAAGGCTCAGAGTTTAATCGGCGTCTATCAGCGTTCATCTGCGAGCTAATCGAGCTAATTGTTTTTGATTTTGCTGGGCTTTTTTTTTCGGTCGTAATCAGACAAATCAGACGGGATTGGCATGGGGGGTTATGATTTTAAATTTGCATTCTTTCCAGGAAAAACTGTGTGAATTTATTTTTGTTGGTTTCGAGGGCTGTTTTTATTTGTTTCCCATCCGGGTGTGGAACCGTTCGCCCCTGCAAATTTACTTTTAATCTTAACTTTTTCCATTTTGTTATCAGTTGCGGTCTAATCAGAGCGGCCATCAGCAGGGAATCGTATTCTATAAGATTTCTATCGTGGGCATCCCTCCAGAAAGAAAACTGCTGTTTTAAGGCCTGATTCAGGGGTTGGTCGATTGAGGTTATCTGGTTTATCTGCCGGTCTGTTATCGTGAGATTCCAGGAACAGTCCAGGGGGTAAAGATTGATATTTGCTTCTGAGCTAAAAAACTTTTGAGCGGAGTTTATATCGCAGTCAATATTCCATTCGCTTACCGGAGCTTTGCCTCCCCTGTAATTTCTGTAGATGGCCCCGGCCATGACGTGGAATTCTGCCCGGTTTATCCGGTGGGGAATTTTTTTCAGTAAATATGCCGGGTTGGTCAGGGTTCCATCGGAAACATAAACAGCACCATTTTTCAAAAGTTCTTCCACATAGTCAATATTGTCCGAAAGTTTTTCGATCTCGGGCCGGTAATCTTTGACGAACTCTCCTTGTCGGCGCAGTGCTCCCGTTCCCCCCTCTACCCCCTGGAAAACAGGGATTTGCTTACCGGAGAGGCGAACCAGTTTATGCAGTATCCGGGCCCGCTCCTTTTCATGGTTGTTATTGGAAAGCAGGGCTTTAATCTCCAGCTCGGGGGATTTCAGAGCAAAAATAATGGCGGTGGTATCGGTTATATCGTCTCCGATATCAGAATCAATAATTACAGGTATCGGTTTCATGGTTGATTTTCCCCGCAGATGGAGCCTGTTTTATTCGTGGGAAATGTTGATTTTACACGACAAATGGAGTATAACCCCAAAAGTTATCCGGCTTCAAGTATTTATAACAAACCAGGCGCATACCAGGCTGAATACTGTGACTACTACGGTTACCAGCGGGGCAAAAATACTGTTTACGCGCACTCCGACCGGTATTTCAAATTCCCGTCGTAACGGATAAAAAAGTGCAATTCCCCTGGTCGTTCCCAGCAGATCAAGGACATAATGTGAGGTGATTCCTATCCAGATGTATCTCAGGTTATTAAAATAATAAGGGAAAGTTATAAAAACCAGCAGTGTGAGGAGATTATGGAAAGTTTTCCGGTGGCCGCCAATAGCGGTATCAATATCTGGAATCATTGCGCCCATAGTGATGGGAACACCAAATTCCAGCATCGAGGTTACAGTTTCAACATCGGTTCCCGGCTCCAGCATGTAGCCGATTCCCAGTCCAAGAGCGAGCCCGTTAATTACATGTTCCCGTTTGTTCATTTGTTTTTTTCCTCTGAATAGAATTTTATTACTATATCAGATTAGCGTAGATACGTTTGTTTTGCACGAACTTTTTGTTGTTCTTTGATTACTTTGAGAAGAAAAATAAGGTTTTAATTCGGGCTGGTAAAGCTTTTAGAGTATGATATTATTTCGCTGTCAGGCTATCCTGCTAAGAGAGGAAGAAATTTATGAAGAATATTGCGATTGTTGCCAGTTGTGTAATGGATCTTTCTTATGAGGTGGACAGTTTCCCCCGCCCGGGAGAAACTGTTACCACCAGCCAGTTTCACACCGGATTTGGTGGTAAGGGCGCCAATCAGGCGGTGGCTGCCGCTAAAACAGATGCGCAGGTTCGAGTCCTGGGGGCAGTGGGTGATGATGATTTCGGGCGGAATACGATTGATAATTTCAAGCATTTCGGAGTCGATACCCGTTATCTCAAGACGATGGAAAACGAAGGCACGGGTCTGGCCTGCATAATGGTTGATGAAAAGGGAGAAAACCAGATTGCCATCGCACCGCGTGCAAATCTCAAATTAGCTCCGCAAGATGTAGCTGATATACCGGAAGAATGGTTTGAAGTTGGTTTTATTTCCGGGGTCCTGGAGATCGACCAGTCGGTTTTGATTGAGGCTTTCAGACGGGCTAAAGAAATTAATGATACCCGGGTTGTTTTGAATGCTGCACCGGCCGCGGATATTTCAGATGAACTGTGGGGGCTGGTCGATTGTTTGATTGTTAACGAAACTGAGGTGGAGTTTTACACAGGCATTCGACCGAACAGTCAGAATTACAGCGATTCACTTTCTGAATTTCTGGAGATGGGAATCGACCGGGTCATATTGACTCTTGGATCCGCCGGCTGCGTGCTGTTTGATCGTGAAGAGCAAAAATTAATCGAAGCGGTAAAAACCGAAGCGGTGGACACCACAGGAGCCGGCGATGCCTTCATAGGCAGATACCTGAGTGCACGGGCGGCCGGTCTATCCCCTGGCGAAGCAATAGCCCGGGGCAATAAATACGCCGCTCTCTCCGTTCAGTCCCCGGGGACTCAAAAATCCTACCCTGACAGGCGGGAGTGAAACGGGGGGCATCGAAGATGCGAAACTGCAAAGTCAGAGGCGGTTTTAACGCAAAGACGCAGAGGAAGGCAAAAGCAAAGTCAAAACATTTTTACCACAGAGGTCACGGAGGGACACTGAGGAATTCAAGACATTTAAAGGGGTAAATTCAACAGCAAATACTTAGTAGTTGTTTTGTGGGTTTTAACTCGAAACTCGGAACCCGGAACTCTGAACTGTTTTAAACGCGGAGTCGCAGAGAAAGAGTCAAAACCTTTTACATCAAAATGGATTCCGGGGTCGCACTGTTCTTACACATCCTTGTGTTCGCAGCATTAGCACATCCGTGTGCGTCAGGCCCCGGAATGACGGTCAAAAACAAAACCTTAAGTCAAAATTTGTTTTATCATAGAGGAAAGTTAAACACAAAATTAACCGTCGTTATTGGCGCGCTTGACGTGGTAATTTATTTATTACCCGGGGGGGTTAAGTGTTATTTGAAATAATAGATCCAGCCTTCTTTGCGGGGGAATTCCCATGTTTTGGGCTGGCCCTTATCAGATTCGTTTCTGAAGTGTTTGTAACATTCCAGTTCTGGTAAATACATTCTTCTGGCGGCTCTTTTTTGTTTTATTCCGTAAGCAAGGGCGTGGATGGCAGCCAGGGCGGCATCCATTGGGTCACTGTCAATGTTTGAATCGTTTAGTTGACCCTCGAAGGGACTGTATCTGTTTATGAATTCTTTTATCTGTTTGTTTAAGTGTTTTTTGTTCCCCTGTTTATTTTTTACGGCCGCCGGGTAGACTTCAATTATTGTGTTTGGGTTGTTACGTTTTTCCTGTTGGGGTTTTAGTTGCCAATGGCTGGCATTTTTTTGTAGCCAGTAAGATGTATAGAGGCGAGCCAGGGTTGAATTGTTGCCCATCCGGCTTCCGACAACCGGCAGGGGTTTTTTGATTTTCTCGGCGACCCAGCGGTCACATTCTCGAAAGAAAAAGGGAGAATCAATATGTTTCTCCCCTCTTTTTAACTTTTCCTGTTTATCCAGGATTCCACTGGAACAGATAAAATGTTTATACAGGCGGGGGACCGCCAGTGGCGCATCAACGGCCAGCACAACTCGATTCCAGTCCCGAGGACCCTCATAACCCACTTTGTTTAAAAAGAAATCACAGGGGTCAGAGGATGGATGCTCACCTGATTCTATCTCGAAAGTCCCGGCGGGAGCCAGCGGATTTAATCTGCCGTCCTCATATGTAAGCAGCGCAATTCCCTGTTTTTTTCCATACCAGCCGCCAACATCCCAGCCGATAGCCAGAGTTTTTTTGCCCATTGTAGTCTCCTGCCCGATTTTTTGAGTTAATACTGTGTTTCTAATGAAATAGGATAGTCTTTTCAACCAAACAGGTAAAGTGTTTTAAGAGAGGGTAAGCCAGTTCGAAATACACAAAGTTGAAATTAAAACCTTAATTAAAAACCTATGGATTCCGGCTCGCACTGTTCTTACACATCCTTGTGTTCACAGCATTAGCACATCCGTGTGCGTCAGGGGCCGGAATGACAGTCAAAAGAAACCGTCATTGCCGTCCAGCACTCAAGCGGGGAGTTGTTGGAAAGTCACAGAGTTTTCACTGGCGGTTCCCGATTGAGTGCTGGATGACCCGGTAATCAATTCTTATGAGGTGGTTTTATTTTTTGAGAGATGAATTTTATATTCAAATTACAAGGAGGAAGTAATGATGTATTGGTTATATGTTGGAAGTGCGTTTTTTGCAGGTGTAGTGTTGACCGTGGCGGCAATTGTGCTGGCTATGCGTAATTTAATGATGGAAGAAGAAAATATCGAGGGAAGTTTTGAGGAGGTCTGCGGGCGATTGGAGAAATCGATAGAATCTGCCAGTGGCTGGGGAAATCCTGTTGAGTCACTGGATATCAGTGAAGATCTCGCGCAGAAAGGGCAGGAACTAAAAAATATCCGGAAAATGCGTAATTATTTCCTCTGCAAGGCCCCTTATGCGGCCCGGATCCTGGACAAGTTCCCCTTTGTTTCCTCAATGATGCCCTGCAGCTGGGCTGTTTACGAAAAGCAAAATGGTCAGGTTTATGTGGCCCGGATGAATATTCCTCTGATGAGCAAAATGTTTATGGGGAATATAATCGGCAGCACGATGGGCAAAGTGGGAAAAGAAGAGGATGAAATGATGGAGGAAATAAAAGCGGCCTGATTTTTTAAAAAGGGTTGGATGATTTTTTAACGATCATCCAACCCTTAGTTAAGAAACAGGTTTTGTCGGGAATTCAAGTTCAAATGTTATCCAGTTATCTTCCGTGTATTCAATGCTGCCCCGCAGTTGATGTTTGACCAGATTTTTTACGATATTCATCCCCATCGAACTGGCGGTTTCTAATTTGAAATCGTCGGGCAGCCGGTGGCCATTATTGGCGATCACCAGTTTTATCCGGTCGTTTTCAGTTTTCAGTTCAACCTTCAAAATCCCTTCTTCAAGCCCGGAAAAACCGTGAGTGAAAGCATTGGTCACCAGTTCGTTAACAACCAGGGCCACGGGGATTATTCGATCCAGATTCAGGGCTTGTTCGGTAAGGTTATACTGAATTTCAATCTTCTGGTCTAAAGGAA
This sequence comes from uncultured bacterium, assembly GCA_964440635.1. Taxonomy (GTDB): domain Bacteria; phylum T1Sed10-126; class T1Sed10-126; order T1Sed10-126; family T1Sed10-126; genus CAYTSZ01. Next base: position 2,072 of record CAYTSZ010000104.1, on the reverse strand, counting down.
TTGTGGATTCTTTCAGACTGCCGATTAAATGTTTTAAATAACGACTTAATTCTATTTTAGTGTAGGAGTCCAGCCCATATATTTCTTTGTGAATCAGGGCCATGGAATGAATTCTATTTATACTGAGTTGTAGTGATTTTTTTAATTCCTCCTGGTTACTTTTGCTCTTCTGTATCTCCAGCAGGCTGATAACTGTGAAAAGGTTATTTTTGACCCGGTGATGAATTTCCCTTATCAGGGTCTGCTTCTGTTCGTTGGCCTCTTCCAGTTTTTTCATCGTTTCTTTCCGTGTTTTCAATTCATCTGCGGCCTTTTGATTTGTATCCTCAAGGTATTCAAAAAAACTGTCCAGTCCCCATACCCCGCCCAGCATGAGAATTGATATCAGCAGGGCTACACTTTCGGCTACCGGGTCTATGCTCATTGATTCTAAGCTTAAAGCCTGGACGAGAGATACGCTTCTTCTTACTCCCATCATAAACAAACCCCCGGAAATTAACAGCCAGGGAGTTCTGTGTGCTTTTTTACTGAAATAAATTAGAGCGAGGATAGCGGCCAAGAATTGAATTATTGTCGAGGTTATCAGTATGTAGAGCGACATTCTGATCTTCTCCTCTTTAGATTCCTATTCTGGATTAAAAAGCTAAGCCGCCCTGTATTTAAAAATACGCGCGCCGGTTTTTTTTATAGTCTATACCTACAACTCGCTCCCGCAGGAGGGACAGTAATCGTATTCCTTGTCCGTTATGTGATAATCGCAGTTGGGACAGGTTTCCGGGACCGGGGCCAGTTCTACCAGCAGCTCCCCTTCTTTGACGGGGACCATTTTTCTATCTTTCTGGTAATCGGCTGATTTAAGAACTCTTTTCACTACTCCGTCCACGGGAGCGTTCACCGCTTTTTCCTGTTTCATTATGCTTACGTTAAATATTTCGTCCCCTTCTTCAACGATAACCCCGGGGTGGACATAGGTAACCCAGAGATCTCCGTTGCAGGGCGAGGCGACGTGGTAGGGATTATCAGAGTTGGCCAGTTCAATTCCACTGTCGGCTCCCACGGTCGGTTCTTCTGTTTTTACCTGGTATTCAAAAGCTTCCCCGTCCAGGTTGTAACGGACCAGTTGATAACCGCGTTCATCCGGTTCATCTATGGCCAGTATTTCCAGCAGATGGGGTTTGTCTTTGCTGTCCAGAAATTCTAACTCTTCCCCCACCGGTAGTCCCTCAAACCAGACGTCGACCGGGAGGTTATTCGGATCGGAGAATTTCTCCTGAAATTTTATGGTTTTAATGGCATCTCCGGGGTGGTTCAAGTAGATAACCAGTTCCTCTTCGTCGGGTTCCCTGTCCAACTGTTTGGCCAGTTCTTTTCTCTCGTGTTTGATATTAATTTTTTCCATCTCTTCCAGGGGAGAATTTTTAGTTCTATTTCTAAGAGCGTGTTTATAGTTGTCCCCGAAGGCTGACTTGTAGACCCAGTCGGGCGGGAAACCAAGCGGCAGCCTGCCGTATTTTCCAAGCAAAAGGTCACGGAAAGCATCGTTTGAATCACGGTAGATAGCAAGCCGGTTTTTCTTTATCTCGCTGCCGAGCTGTTCCTCGGGCGCCTCGGTCACCGTCTCCAGGGTTTCAAGCAAAAATTCTACTTCTGGCGTTCCTCCCCTTTTGTAGGCGGAAGTTACGGCGAGAAAGGCGGTGTTCCAGGTTATCTGGGAGCCGGGAGTAACATCGTGGTAACGAACGACCTTGCGGGTAAGAGCCAGAAAATCAAGGATATAGGGCAGAAGATGGATATAACCCTGTTTCATTGCCCCTTCCTGGGAAGAGGAAGTAGCCCCGCCGGGCATACCGTGGCGGGTTACATCATGATCCGGCCCCTGAAACCAGGGAGCGGCATACCGGTCGAAATAAGGCATTATCTGTTTCAGAAGAAAGTTAGTTGCCCTCAGGGCCGGTTTGTTCAGATTATTTTTTAGCCCCAGCTCCCCTTCCATGTAAGCGGCGGTTGCCAGCACATCACCCTGACCATACCAGCGGACGGCGGCGCTCATACCGGTATCCACGATATCGGCC
>CAYTSZ010000103.1:0-7536 GCA_964440635.1 uncultured bacterium | reverse complement strand
GGTCACAGAGGGACACAGAGGAACGGCAAAACATTTAAATAGATGAACTTCAAAATCTTTTTTTCTCACGGATCACTTCTGATAACATCTGATTAGGATTAACTGCAACTTCAAAATAAAAACGATTTTAACACAGAGGGCACGGAGGACACAGAGGACCGTCAAAACATTAGGAAGGTTAACACGGACATGGCGGGGTAACGCAAAGACGCTAAGGCGCAAAGTAAATCAACGTCAACGGCTGTCTGGACGGGATTTACAGGATGGACAGGATGAGAGTCAAAATTTGAATAGAGATAATTTTTTATAGTGATTGGAATTTAAGTTTGTGATTTTTTTGATCAGGGGAATTGGAAACAGGAAAAATAAAATCGATTTAATTTTTCATGCTTCTAACTCCCCTTTAACTACTCGAATAAAATTCGAGCAGGCGCTGCTAATGCAGCGCTCAAAAAATGAAGTGGTTGGGGTTTCTAACCATGAAGTCATCCAGTTAATCCTGCCCATCCTGTCAAAAAATATTTCGTGGTTTTGATTTTACCTCTGTGCCCCTCTGTGACCTCTCTGTGGTAAAACAGGGTTTGACTTGTGTTTTTTGACCGTCATTCCGGCCTCCGAACCGAAATCAATTGGTTTTGATTTATATGTTTTAAATTATGAACTCTGAACTGGTTTACTGTCTCTTTCGGGATACCCTGTCCAGCAAAGCGCAGCGGAGGCGGATGTTTTTGGGGGTGATTTCGATCAGTTCGTCGTCTTTGATCCATTCCAGTGCTTCCTCTATACTCAGCGGCTGGACCGGTGTTAACTGGATAGCGTCGTCGGAACCTGAAGCCCGGACGTTGGTCAGTTTCTTATTTTTGGAAACATTAACATCCAGGTTGGTCCCTTTGTTATGTTCGCCGATAATCATTCCCTCGTAGCACATTGTACCGGGATTGATAAATAACCGGCCGCGATCTTCAAGATTCTCCAGCGCGTAGGCGCGGGCTTCCCCCTGGCGGTCGGCAATCAAGGCTCCTGTGTGCCGCTCGTCAATATCACCTTTGTGGGGAACGTATTCAAGAAAATAACTGTTCAGAAGACCTGTTCCCCTAGTATCGGTTAAAAACTCCGAGCGGTAACCGATTAAGCCGCGGGTAGGGACGATAAATTCAAGCCGGACGCGGCCGCTGCCAATCGTTTCATAGTTTTCCATGGAACCTTTTCTGCTGCCGAGTTTTTCGGTAACCGCACCAACGTAAGCCTCGGGAACATCGATTACAACTCTTTCAACCGGTTCCATCCGCTGATTGTCGATATCCTTAATCAGAACCTGCGGTTTGCTGACAACCATTTCATAACCCTCGCGGCGCATCTCTTCGAGGAGAATGGCAAGTTGCAGTTCACCCCGGCCCATCAGCTTCCAACGATCCGAGCGGGGTGTGTCCTCCAGGCTGAGGGCTACATTGTTGCGGACCTCGCGTTGAATTCTTTTATAAAGTTTACTTCCGGTCACATGCTCTCCATCCTGGCCGGAAAACGGACTGGTGTTGACTCCAACCGTTATACCAACGGTCGGCTGCTCTACTCTAATACGTTCCAGGGGAACCGGATCGTCGGGAACTGTAAGTGTATCCCCAATCTGGGCTTTATCATATCCGGCAAAAACAGCTATATCTCCTGCTTCAACCCTGTCCACGGGAACCTGCTCCAGGCCGCGAAATCCAAATAGAGCCTGGATGCGCATCTGTTCAGTTGAATCTTCCTGGATTAAAACAGTTTCCTCGCCGGTTTCAAGCGTGCCCTGGCGGACACGCCCGATGGCCAGGCGACCGAGAAAATCACAGTAGGCAAGGTTGGAAACCAGCATTTTAAGCGGGCCGTCAGTATTGGCATCGGGAGCGGGAACACAGTCTATAATCTCTTCAAAAAGAAGCTGGAGATCCTCCCCTTTTTCCTCCGGTTCAGCCACGGCGTAACCATCAACCGCTACGCTGTAGACGATCGGAAAATCGAGCTGTTCATCACTGCCACCAAGTTCCATAAACAATTCAAAAAGTTCATCCACAACCTCGCTGATCCTGGCATCCGAGCGATCTATCTTATTTATACAGACGATCACAGACAGGTCCTTCTCAATCGCTTTTTCAAGCACAAACCTGGTCTGGGGCAAAGGACCCTCGCTGGCGTCAACCAGCAGAATTGCACCGTCCACCATATTCATGATCCGTTCCACTTCCCCGCCAAAATCAGCGTGGCCGGGAGTATCTATTAAATTAATCTTTACTCCCTCATAAACAAAAGAAGCGTTCTTGGAGGCAATGGTAATACCCCGCTCGCGCTCCAGGTCAAGGGAATCCATGACCCGCTCTTGAACATTCTGATTCTCACGGAAAGTTCCGCTCTGGCGCAGCATATGGTCTATCAAAGTGGTCTTGCCGTGGTCAACGTGAGCAATAACGGCCACATTTCGGATGTCAGTTTTTACCTCAGCTTTTACAGTCATAGTGATTTCACTCCAAGTTTATTAGCAGGAATCTCATAAAAAGGTGGGATTCAGCTTTTTAGTAATAATTATTATACGTTAATTGTCAGCAAAAATCTACACTGGTGATTTTAACTGCCGGGACGTGATTGCGTGATGAGGTGAGCGGGGAACGCCAAATTCAAGGTCAAAACATTTTACCACAGGTCACAGAGGGACACAGAGGAAAATCAAAACAGTTTAAGAGGGTTAAAATCAAAAGCAAAGCGATTTAACCGGGAACATACAAATTGTAAATTGTAACTGGTTTTAACGCAAAGGCGCAAAGACGCAGAGAAAGGTAACTTCAAAAACAACGGCTATTTGGACGGAATTAACAGGATATTTTTTTGATCAGGGAAAACGAAGTTGAAATGATTTGGGTTTCTGGCCTCGAAGTTATCCAGTTAATTCTGTAAATCCTGTCAAAAAAATGGTTAGAGGGTTGATTTTCCCTCTGTGATGAATATAGTTGCGAGTTCTGAACTGCAGGTTACGAGTTAAAATCAAAAACCGCTATTTTTCTGTTGAAATGTTCCAATATTTTTCTTTTTCTCTGCGTCTCAGCGCGCTTTCCTATGGATGGGCTGATGCTGGGAAGCCCACGGAGGGGCGATAGCAGTACTCTGCGTTAAACAGATTTTGATTTTGCCGTTGAAGTTACTCCTTCACCTCTTCCCTTCTTAACTTCTTCACTCAATAAACTGTTACTCCTCTTCGATGTCCCCTCTGCGTTAAACTATTCTTAAAAAGAGGACGAAAGGGAGATTCGGCCCTGGTTGCTGTCTACGGAGAGGATTTTTACTTTGATCTGGTCGCCCACGCTTACCTCCGCGTGGGGATTGTCTATGTAGTGGTCGGCCATTTCACTGATATGAAGCAGACCGTCATCTTTTACGCCTATATCGACAAAAGCGCCAAAATCCACCACGTTGCGGACTGTTCCCTGCAGAATCATACCTTCCTTTAAGTCTTCCAGGGATAAAACGTCACTGCGCAGATCAGGCGGGTCAAGCTGGTCCCTGGGGTCACGACCCGGGGTCTGAAGGGATTTTAGTATATCGGCCAGCGTTAGACTCCCCACTTCATGTTTTTCTGCCAGTTCTTCCAGACGACCGCCGGAGCGAAGGGGTTCTAACTGCTCGATTAGTTTATCGCTGCCCGGTTTTGAATCGACCTCTTTTAGCAGCTCGGTGGCAAAAGCATAATTTTCGGGATGAATCCCGGTGTTATCCAGGGGCTGTGTGCCCCGCCGGATTCTTAAAAACCCGGCGCACTGTTCGTATGTTTTGGCTCCCATCCCTTTGACTTTTTTCAGTTCTTTTCGGGAACTAAAACCGGACTGTTTTTCCCTCTGCTCGACAATATTTTCAGCCAGCGAGGGCCCGACCCCTGCCACCTGACCCAGTAGCTCAATGGAAGCCGAGTTCAGGTCGACCCCGACCGAGTTAACCACATCCTCAACCACCGCTTCCAGCGCCTCTTTGAGTTCCGTCTGGTTAACATCATGCTGATACATACCGACCCCGATACTCTTGGGATCTATTTTCACCAGTTCGGCCAGCGGGTCCTGAAGCCTGCGGGCGATGGAAACCGCTCCCCTGTAGCTCACATCCAGATCCGGAAACTCCCGGCGGGCTATCTTCGAGGCACTGTAAACGCTGGCCCCGGCTTCATTCACTATAGCGTACTGGACATCATCGGTTTCGTTTAAAGCTTCGGCCACGATCTCTTCACTTTTGCGACCGCCGGTGCCGTTGCCGATCGCAATCAGATCAACATCATGTTTTTCAACCAGGTTTTTAATCTCCCCGACCGCCTTGCTGCTGCGATTATCGTGGACAAAACATTTGCCGGTTTCAATCAACTGGCCGGTAGTCCCGACCACGGCAAGCTTGCAACCGGTGCGCAGCCCGGGATCCAGTCCCAGCACCACCCGGTTTGGCAGCGGTGGTTTCAGGAGCAGATTTTTAAGATTAAGAGAAAAGTTTTTAATTGCATGCTGGTCGGCTTTATCTTCCAGTTCGCCCCTCACCTGGCGCTCTATGGCCGGGTGAAGGAGCCGCTCGTAGCCGTCTTCGATCGCATCTTTATACTGTTTTTTTGCCTCTCCGTCTATATCATCGGCGCAGTAGGAGACGATCTGCCGAATCAGTTTTTTATCATTCAGTTCAATTCCTGCCGAAAGTTCTTTATCATTTTCTCCTCGCCGGATAGCAAGTATCTGATGCGGTTTCATCCTGGAAACAGGCGCTGAAAAATCAGTATATATAGAATAAGTGGGATCTCCGTCAGCACCGCGTCGCTTTTTGGAAACAAACTGGCCTTTCTTGCGGGCCTGCTCGCGCACGTGGCTGCGTATCTGCGGTTCATCCGCCATCTCTTCGGCCAGAATATCCCGGGCTCCGGCAAGCACCTCGCGAGGATCGGGATAATCATCGCAGCAAAACTCGGCGGCACTGGGGCGGGGGTCACTTCCTTTTTCAATCATTCGAGCCAGCGGTTCAAGCCCCGCTTCCCTGGCCCTGGTGGCCCGGGTGGTTCGACGGGGTCGATACGGGGCGTAAAGATCCTCAAGTTCAGATGAACTGGATGCTTTTTTTATTTTTTTCGCCAGTTTATCGTTTAATTTGCCCTGCTCCTTGATAGATACGAGAACCTTTTTTCTCCGGTCCTCCAGTTTGCTTATTTTTCGGGCCTGACTTTCAATCTTTCTGATCTGAACCTCATCGAGATTACCGGTCTGTTCCTTGCGATAGCGGGCGATAAAAGGAACGGTATTGCCATCCTTGAGCAACCGCAGAGCACCCCGGACATTTCTCGGGGAAATATTCAGTTCCCTGGCAATCTGTTTGTCCATCGAAATCATTCCAGTTTTGAAATCAGGCGGGTTCAGACGTTAAAAAGAAAGAGCATTATATCGCCGTTTTTCACGGGATAATTCTTGCCCTCGGCGCGGATCATGCCCGCTTCTTTGGATGTTTTCCAATCCCTGTGCCGGGCAAACTCATCGTAATGGATGGTTTCCGCCCTGATAAATCCTTTTTCAAAATCAGTGTGGATACATCCTGCAGCCTGGGGAGCGAGGCTCTTTGCCCCGGTGGTCCAGGCCCTGACTTCCTGCTCACCGACGGTGAAAAAGGTAATCAGATCAAGCAGTTCATATCCCATCTGAATCAGACGCTCCAGACCCGGTTTTTCCAGACCGAGATCCTCGAGAAACATCAGTTTTTCTTCCCGCTCCATACCCAGCATCTGGGCCTCAAGATCGGCGTTAATCAGCAAATAGCGGTGCGGGGTTTCGTTCTCAATATAATCGATAACTTTTTGTAATCCCTCATCCTGATCGGGATTTCTGAGCAACTGTTCGTCCACATTCAAAACGTAGAGGACAGGTTTGCTGCTAAGTAGCGGTGTTTCTGCCAGCCAGCGCAACTCCTGCTCATTCAAATCAGAAAAATCATAGGCACGCTGCTCGGCAAGGGCGTCATATATGCCCTCGAAAAACTTGTGTTTGACCTGGGCCTCTTTTTCACCGCTGCGGGCTTTTTTCTCCAGTTTCCGAAGCCGGCCTTCCACCACATCCAGGTCGGCCAGCAAAAATTCGGTCTCAATAATCTCAAGATCGCGCAGAGGTTCTACCTCCCCTTCAACATGGGAAATATTCTCATCAGTGAATACTCTGATAACGTGACAGATGGCATCCACCTCGCGAATCTGAGATAAAAACTGGTTACCCAACCCTTCTCCCTCATGGGCGTTTTTAACCAGACCGGCTATATCGGTAAACTCTACCACCGCCGGGGTCTTCTCCTTCGGCTGGACCCATTGCTCAAGCTGCTCGAGGCGATCGTCGGGGACGGGCACCACGCCAACATTGGGATCAATCGTGCAGAAAGGATAGTTCTGGGCGTCCACCTTGTTGTTGGTCAACGCGTTAAACAGGGTCGATTTTCCGACATTGGGCAGTCCTACAATTCCAAGTTTCATTAGATTATCTCCTTTATGGCTCCACACCCGACCTCTGGCAAAACAGTACAAAACTCGGACGTAAAGAATTAAATAATATTTTTAAGTAAGTGGGAAATGAACTTTTTAGAGGTTAAAGCTATAAATTCTCCCGCAATCACTTAATTATCAGCTCACTTATTATTATAACATAACAGCCCGGACTAAAAGATAAGAAATTATGACGGTCCAGAAACTTTCACCGACTTCGTCATTATCGGCCAGCACTCAATCGGGAGCAACCAGTGGAAACCCTGTGACTTTTCCGCAACTCCCCGATTGAGCGCTGGTCAGCAATGAAAACCTGTTTTAGGCCGTCATTCCGGGGCTTGACCCCGGAATCCATTTTGCCCGCCTGTCATTACCAGGCTTGACCCGGTAATCCATACTCACCCTGCCGTCATTACCGGACTCGATCCGGTATCCAGTGGGTTTGACTTTGCTGTCATACCGGACTCGATCCGGTATCCAGTGGGTTTGACTTTGCCGTCATACCGGACTCGATCCGGTATCCAGTGGGTTTGACTTTGCTGTCATACCGGACTCGATCCGGTATCCAGTGGTCTTGACTTTCCGCATTTTACTATTGTCCGTTAACCAAAACCCAACCCCAGAACCTCTGGATTCCGGCTCGGGGGCCGGAATGACGGTGATGGTAGAACCTGTCGACTCAGGGACTGGAATGATGCTGGAAGGTTTTAATAGCAGGTTGTTTTTAATCCTGGTCGGTGTGATTCAATCTTTCGATTAAAGGTTCCACTTTTTCCTCAATATTAAAAACTTTATTTTCCACCAGGTCTTTCACAATCTGCTCGTCCACACCAAAATATTCGTGGGCGAGAATATTTCTTATCGACCTTAATTTTCTCCAGTCCACATCGGGTTCTTTTTTGCGAATTGGAACCGGCACCTTTCCGGCCGCTTCCCCGATAATCTCAAGGTTACGGACGACCGCATCCAGCGTCAGAGGATCGAGGGTAAAATCATTCCCCTCATAGGAATCCACATACTCACGTATTTTC
>CAYTSZ010000102.1:0-7557 GCA_964440635.1 uncultured bacterium | reverse complement strand
ACATTGAAGGCTGCAGCGCTCCGATGCTGACTGATTTTACGCTCCACTCCGGCTGCGTGGAGGTTTTTGCCCAACAGCGCTCCAGCGTCCAGTATTCAACCGTGCAGAACTGGAGTACAAATACTTATAATTTGAACAGCAAGCGGGCCATTGTCGAGGAGGAAGCCAATATGCGCTGGCTGTCGGGTTCGCTGGGTTCGCGTATTACGATGCTTTACCCGGCCAGTCTGCTGGTCGGCCGCGGTGCTACCTCCACCAATACCAGCCTCAGTTTTGCCGGCGCCGGACAGATCCTGGACACCGGGGCCAAGATGATCCATCTTGCTCCGGAGACAAGCTCGACAGTTAACATGAAATCGATAAGCAGCGGGGACGGTCGAACCGTCTATCGCGGGCTGGTGAAAGTGGCCGAACCGGCACCCGGCAGTATTGCCAGCGTCAGTTGTGATTCTCTGCTGATAGGCGAGGAGGCAACCACAGAGACTCTGCCGCTGGCGAAAAATCATACTGATTCCTCCCAGGTCACCCATGAAGCAACGGCCGGAAAAATAAACGAGGATGATCTTTTTTATCTGACCAGCCGCGGGATTGATCGCGATGAAGCCCTTGCTTTAATTGTGAAAGGGTTTGCGGATCCGGTAATAAGTGAGTTGCCGATGGAATACGCGGTAGAGTTGAACAGGTTGATCCAGAGTGAACTCTCTGAATCCGGAGAAACCGTTGATCGGGAGGGTTATTTCGATGACTGGGACTGATGACAGGAAAGCGACCCAGAAACTTCTGGGATATATATCTTCGCTGCGCCGCAAAAGCCGAAGTGAGCTGGAGAAAAAAATAGAGAATAAAACCTCAGAAATACCGGTTAAAATAAAAGATATTATCAGTTCCGGGGAGGGAAACTTTCACCTTGATACGGGGGTGGAACAGGTTCGACAGCAGGATTATTTCGCCGAGCGAGGACTTATTTTTCTGACCCTTACCGAGGCGGTCGAAAAGTATCCGGTTCTGGTAAAAAAATATATAAATCAGTTCGAAGCTTTCGATTCCGACTGGCCGCAGCATTTCAATGAAGTTTTCTGGAATGATGGGTATTTTTTATACCTGGAGCCCGGGGCACAACTTGAAGAGCCGCTGGTTATCCCCCCCGAGTGTTATTCTACTGACGGGCTGAGCGCTCAGAGGCTGCTGATTGTTGCCGCCGAAGACAGCAGCATGGAGCTGACCCGCGTATCGCGTCCGCTCAGCGGAATGAAGGGGAAAATTGATTTTGGACTTACTGATATAATAGCCGGGGCGGGAGCCAGTGTTCATTTTACGGCGCTTTGTCGCGGCGGATTTGAACGCCGTGATTATTCCACGATACGCTCCCGCGTTGAGCGTGACGGTCGGGTAAATATCGTTAGTGGTCGTCCGGCCGGCAGCGCCGGGCAGCCATCTATTTACGGTTATCTTGTTGGAGAAAGAGCCTGGTTTGGAAGCCGGGAAGCTCACCTGGTCAGCGGTCAGCAGAATCTGCACAACCGGGTCAAGGCAGTGCATGATGCCCCCGATACGGTTTCTGAAATGCTGGTCCGGGGAGTGGCTGCCGGCGAAAGCAGTTCTTTTTTTGAGGGGATAGTGGAGATGAGTTCCGGAAGCGAGGGGGCCTCGGGAACTTTAAGAGAAAAGATTCTTCAACTTGATTCTGACGCGTCCACCGATGCTCTTCCGGTGCTCAGGATTAATGAAAACGATGTGACGGCCGCACATTCGGCTTCCGTCGGTGAAATAGATCGTGATAAACTGTTTTATCTGCAGAGCCGGGGGCTGGATTTGAGCCGCGCGAGACGTTTGATAATCGAGGGTTTTTTTGAGTTTTTGTTGGAAACTGTCGGCTGCCTCTCGGTTAGAGAAAATTTGCATAAAATAATCAAAGACAGGCTGGATGATATAAATGTTTGATGTAAAAAAAGTGAGGAAAGATTTTCCTATTTTAAAAAGAAAGATAAACGGGAACCCCCTCGTTTATCTTGATAATGCCGCCACCACCCAGAAACCGCTGAGCGTAATTGAGGCGGTGTCTGATTTTTACCGTCACAGTAATGCAAACGTTCACCGGGGTGCGCATACTATAAGCGCAGAAGCTACGGATATTTATGAATCGGCCCGTCTGCGGGCGGCAGAGTTTATAAACGCCCCCTCGGATCGGCAGATTGTTTTTGTCCGCAATGCCACCGAGGCTATTAATCTGGCCGCTTACGGCTGGGCCCGCCATCATCTGAGCGAAGGTGATGAGATACTGCTGACTGTTCTTGAGCATCACTCGAATATCGTCCCCTGGCAGCTTATCGCCTCCGAAACAGGTGCAAAGCTTCGGTATGTGAAGCCGGATGAAAATGGTGAAATTACTCTTGAAGCCGTAAAAAAAGAGCTGAACGAGCGTACCGCGCTGTTTTCCTTCAGCGGGATGTCAAACGTGCTGGGGACAGTTACCCCGGCCGCCAGGCTGATTAAAATAGGTCATGACGCCGGCGCCCGGGTAATGGTAGATGCCGCTCAGATGGCCTCTCACATGCCTGTGGACGTTGCCGGGCTGGACTGTGATTTTCTTGTCTTCAGTGGTCATAAAATGTGTGGCCCGACCGGTATCGGAGTTCTTTATGCAAAAAAAGAAGTACTTGAGCAAATGGAACCTGTTTTTGGAGGCGGGGAGATGATAGGGAAAGTTGGACCGGAAAAATCAACTTGGGCGGCAGTTCCCCACCGGTTTGAAGCCGGGACTCCTTCCATAGCCCAGGCTGCCGGGCTTAAAGTGGCCCTCGATTATATTGACGGGCTGGGGATGGAAAATATTTTTGAGCATGAACAGAAACTGGTTAAAAAAGCAGAACGAAAACTTGGAAAAATAGATGGAGTCCGTATCCACGGTTCACCGGCCAGCCGCAGCGGTGCGTTATCTTTTAATTTTGAAGGAATACATCCCCATGATCTGGCCCAGATACTGGATGCGGCCGGGGTGGCCATTCGGGCCGGACATCACTGTGCCCAGCCACTGATGAAATTTCTCAAGCAGAATTCTACAGCCCGGGCCAGTTTTTATTTTTATAATACCGAACAGGAAGTTAAAGTTCTGGCCGATGCGCTTGAAGAAGCGGGAGGGTATTTTAAAAATGTCACTGGATAATCTCTACCAGGAAATAATAGTTGATCACTATCAAAACCCCCGCAATTTTGGTGAACTGAAGGATGCGGATTTTGTGGTTGAGGATGACAATCCCTCCTGTGGTGATGAAATAACTATTTATGGTAAACTGAGCGGAGACCGGCTTGAAAAACTACAGTTCACCGGAAACGGATGTGCGATTTCGATGGCCTCGGCCAGTTTGATGAGCGATATTCTGGTGGGTAAAAAAATCTCAGAAATCCGACAGATAATCGGGCTGTTTTCGGAAATGATAAAAGGTGAGATTGAAGTTGATTCTGAAGTTGAAGAAAAACTGGGTGAACTTATTGCGTTAAAAGGTGTGGTTAAATTTCCGATCCGGGTGAAATGTGCCACTCTGGCCTGGAAGACGCTTGAGAAAGCGCTGGAAAGTAAAAAATCCGGGTAAAGCTGTAACCCCACGGCTATTTGGATCTCTCTGGCCAGAATCCTTCTAAAATGCAACCAAAAAATAATTATTTGTAATAATCTTAGTGCCCTCTCTCTTGTTTTTCCTGCATTTATATTTGTATAATAAAATATAACACATTGAGGTGATGGTTGATGGGAGCTGAGCTGGCTGGTTTATGGGATAAATTTGTAGGTTTGGTTAACCGTGCTATTTGCGGAGTAATTGACCTGGCAACCGGTCTTACGCTTCTGCAGGTGTTAGCCCTTTTTATTTTACTGTGGTTGCTGGTGATGCAATACTGGTTCCGGCAGCTCGGTAAAGTGGTAGTTGTCATCTATTGGATTTTTTTAGTTATTTTTTGTTTGAGTATTTTTATCTGGATAGGTTATTATTAAAGAATAGCGGGGATCCCGGAATCGAAGGGACAAGTCAGGGATTAAAAAACAGCCTATAAGGGCTGTTGGGAGTCAGGGACGAGAAAAGGAAGGGAGTAAAAGCAGTGGTCGCTGCTATTACCCGTGCTTGAACCTTTTCGATTCCGGACCCGCTATTCAATTATATTAACGGTAAATAAGCGTAAAAACTTTACCATTATTTTTTGCTTCCCCCGGCTTGCTGGACAACCGGCTGGTTTTTGTGAATGAAATTAATTATATTTTCTTTTACGACCACGCTCAGTTGAACAAATTTTAATCCCAGCTCATATTTTTCTTTCTGTTCAATCGCCCTGACCACTTCGCAGCGAATATCCACCGTTCTGTAATTAGGTAGCTCAAATTCCAGAGATCCCCGAAGATGTTTCTTCAGTTTAGTGTCTTCCGGTTTGTCGACCAGCATACAGGCTCCTTCGGCACTTATATCTTCCAGAGTTCCTTCCAGAAAAATAGTTTTATTTTCAGCCCCCTGAAGCGTAAGTCGACCCGGCAGTGAATTAAGAGGCAGGCGATAAAAAACACGTTTCTCTTCAAATCTGAGTCCCTCGGGCAAAAACACAATTAATTCTTTTTCGTTTATACTGCGCACTTCTCCATCTCCCCGGTAGTGTAGATCTTCCTGCCGGTAAGTGACCTCTATTTTTTGCCCCTTTTTTATCTGGAGTTCTTCGTCAGGTTTTTGCAATGTAATATATTTGTCCTGTTGATCCAGGATATCACAGCGGTGTGTTTTATACTGCTTGTCTTCCTGAAACATAATTTGCAGATCATCGCCCTCAGTTAGTGTTGGGACATGATGAACCTGCCTCCTCAGGGTTTGATCGGGAGCGTGGGTGAGATTCTGGACGACATATTCCAGAAAACTTTCCAGGTATTCGTTGCTTATTTCCGGATCGTGGGGATTCCTGTTCTTGAATTTTTCAACGAGAGCTTCGAGGTATCTTTCCTGGCTGGCGCTTAGCTCGTAGTTTTCCTGGAGTGCTTTCAGGACAGAGATTTTCTTCTTTGACGGGCTGAGTATCTGATTAAAGAGCCAGAAAAGCCCAAAAATACCTCCCAGCACAAGTGCAAAAATTAATATGTAAATCAGTACATTACCTACCGGAAAGCGTTCGGATGTAAAACCCCGGGATATTCGGCCCAGCGGGCTCTCGTCTCCGACTGTGATCTGTGTCATCGGAACCAGCCGGTAGCTCAGTAGATTAATAAATTGTTGTAAGCAATTGTTGATAATAGTTGTCATTTGTTTCTTCCCTCCGATTTCATAAAATACAATTTCCACTCTTCCGCCCGTTTATCTCCCCTGTCTATTAATTTTCGGTGTATAACCTTATTTTGTTTATTCATTTCTTGTAAACTCTTGCGGGCAACATTTTTAAGATTGTCTGCTTTCGCCTCTGCCACGGTTTTCACAAGGGGCGAAAATATTTTTATTGCGTAGTGCAAGAATGTGCTGGTTAGTTGGATGTGAAGTTTGTTTTTCAAAAAAATATCATTAGCCGTTTCGGTGTCAAATTTGGTTTCAAGAACTGCTCTGCCATTAATTGAAAACGGTAATCTGGAACCTGAATAGTTACCGTGGCTTGAAAAAATAGCTTTTTTGCCTGAAACTTTTTCTTTGTAAATATAACCCTCCAGTCCGGCATTGTCGCGTGCCCGGTATATTCCCGTGTCAACTTCCCGGGCTTCGAAACGTTCGAGTTTAAGAAATCTGATAATATCGCAGGTCAGATCAATATTTTTTAGAAGAAAGAGAAGCTGTTTTTTTTGAGCCGGTACTCCAAAATTAATTTCCAGGTCCAGGGTGGAATTTTCGATGATTTCTTCATAAGAAAAAAGTCTTTTTTGCCCGGCGTTTGCCCGGAGAGGGAAGATAATCAGGCAGAATAGAAAAAAAACGGAGGGTATGAATAAGAATACATTTTCAACAGTAAAAAAGAGATTTGTTTTGAACATAGTATAAGATCTCATTTCTATTTCACTGGTCAGTAAAGGATGTGGTAATTCTATCTTCACCGTTTAGTTTTAGCCATTCTTTATTATTCTATCAACGAAGGTAACAAAATCCAGTTGTGCATGCGGAACTGAAAGAGTTCTTGAAATTAGCCTGATATTAAAATATATTTTATAACTGCCAATGTGGTTATTTTTCGGACTTAGTTTTTTTATATTACAGGGAGGATATATGTATGATTACACAGGAAGCTGATGGTGTTCTTGCGGCGGCGCTTGCACCGCTGGATGATGCGCTGGAACTATTTGATCATTTGGAAGCGGAGGCGACCATTCTTAAAACCCCCGAGCGGGAAGTGAAAACACGTCTTACTTTAAAGAAAGATGACGGTTCACTTGATGTTTTTCAGGCTTACAGGATTGTCTGGAATTCTGCCCGCGGTCCCGGTAAAGGGGGATTGCGTTTTCATCCTGATGAAAATATAAACACGGTTCGGGCTCTTGCTTCCTGGATGACCTGGAAAACGGCGGTGATGGATCTGCCGCTGGGAGGAGCGAAGGGCGGGATTACCTGTGACGTTAAAAAACTTTCCAGCAGTGAACTTGAAAGACTCTGCCGGCTTTACGTGCAGCGGTTTTCCTCGCTTTTTGGGCCTGAAATTGATGTTCCGGCCCCGGATGTAGGAACTAACTCCCAGATCATGGCGTGGATGTTGGATGAGTATGAGAATATTACCGGCCGACGTCAACCGGGGATGATTACCGGGAAACCCCTCCAGCTCGGAGGAAGTGCCGGTCGTGATGATGCTACCTCCAGGGGCGGGGTTTATGTTCTGCAGGCTATGGCTTCCAGTTTAAATCTTGATTTTTCTTCTAAAACTGTCGCTATCCAGGGTTACGGGAATGCGGGCAGCCATGCTCACCGCCTGGCTGAAGAGATACTGGGGATGAAAGTTGTGGCCGTAAGTGACAGCCAGGGAGGAATATTTGACCCGTCCGGACTGGATTATCAGCAGGTCAGTGATTGTAAGGCCGAAACAGGAACTGTTATTGAGTTGCCCGGGGTTGAAATAATTTCCAACGAGGATTTGTTGGAACTTGATGTGGAGATCATTTTTCCGGCAGCCCTGGAAGGTGTTATTACCGAGCAAAATGCTTCCGATGTGCAGGCTGATTATATAGCGGAACTGGCTAACGGCCCGACCACCCCGGCTGCGGATAAAATATTGAACGAGCGGGGGATAAAGATCTTGCCCGATTTGCTCTGCAATGCCGGTGGTGTTACGGTCAGTTATTTTGAACAGGTTCAGGCTGCTTCAAATCATTATTGGCCGCTTGAGAAAGTGCACAAGCGTTTGCGGCAAAAAATGAGTAAAGCTTATCGAGATGTGGAAGAAAAAGCGCAAAAACATCAGGTTAGCTATAGAGTCGCTGCTTATTTACTGGCGGTAGAGCGGGTTCACCGGGCTCTGAAATTAAGAGGCGCAATATAAAAGGCAGGTATGTAAGGGGACGAATGGGTTGGTAGTTAGAGATTAAAACAATCTAATTTTGATTGTATCCCAAATATTATGTGA
>CAYTSZ010000101.1:0-7583 GCA_964440635.1 uncultured bacterium | reverse complement strand
TCTCGACAGCTTCCGGCTGTCTGCGAGGTATACAGCCATTGGCACACATCCTGTGCGCCAACCCATGGCTGTATAAAGCCGAAAACAAGACATGCCAAATCCTCACCCCGCGGGTGGGGAGGAGACACCATGTCTCTCTGATCAAGAACCGCTCAACTTATGTGAAAAGAAAAGGGTCTATTTTAGAATTATATATAACAGTAAGTAAAGGATGAGTGTTATGGATGAAATAAAATTAATCGATAGTTTTACCTCCGCCCGGGTACTGGTGGCGGGAGATTTAATTCTGGACCGTTATGTCTGGGGAGAAGTGTCACGAATAAGTCCGGAAGCGCCGGTGCCGGTGGTCAGGGTAAAAAAACGCAGTGATACCCTGGGTGGTGCCGGTAATACGGCTCAGGCCATTGCCGCACTGAACGCTTCTGTTACAGTGGCCGGTCGTCTTGGTAAAGACCTGGCCGGGGGCAGAGTAAAGGAACTTTTTCAACGGCGCGGCGTAGATTTTTATCCCCTTCCCAATGGTGAGTTATCCACCACTGTAAAATCAAGAATAATTGCGGAAAGCCAGCATGTTGTCCGGGTTGATGAGGAGGTTAGAAAACCACTTGAATTAAAAACTTTACAGAAAAAAGAAAAAGAAATCAAAAAATTACTGGGAGAGCATGATGTTCTTTTGCTTTCTGATTACGGCAAAGGAATATTTTCTGCCGACACGCTAAATTTCTGGCTTAAATTAAGCCGGGAAACCCAAACGCCTGTAGTGGTTGATCCCCATATTGATCATTTCCCTTTTTATAAGACCGCCACCCTGATAACTCCGAATGAAAAAGAAATGCGGGAGGGAATGAAAAGAGTGCAGGCCAATGATCAATCGCTCGACATACTGGCTGAGAAGGGGCTTGAAAAGCTGGATCTACAGGCCGTGCTTGTCACCCAGGGGGAAGCGGGGATGACTCTTTTTGAAAAGGGAGAAGACTCCTACCATATAGATACGGAAGCGCGCGAGGTATTCGATGTGACCGGGGCCGGAGATACCGTGGCGGCCATAGTTGCCCTCGGGGAGGCCCTGTCAACAAAACGCCGTCGCATAATCGAACTGGCAAATATTGCCGCCGGTCTGGTGGTCGCCCAGATGGGAACAACAGCCATTACCGCCGAACAGTTGAAAGAAAATGTTCAAAATACAGGAAGCGAGTGAAATAATGAGTGTTCTTGATTTAGAAGAAGCGAAAAAAAAGCGTGAACTTCTCCGGAAGAAAAACCGGGAAGTGGCTTTTACTAACGGCTGTTTTGATATACTCCACAGCGGGCATCTGAAACTGTTGAGTGAAGCAAAAATGCAGGCGGATTATCTGGTGGTTGGTTTGAACAGTGATTCTTCATTGCGTCGCTTAAAAGGGGAGGGACGGCCGGTTTTGCCCGAGAGCGAGCGATCCCAGTTGCTGGATGCTATCTGCTGGGTGGATGATGTTATTATTTTTGAAGAAGATACGCCCATGCGGCTGATTGAGGCGCTGAAGCCGGATGTTCTGGTCAAAGGAGCCGATTATGAAAAAAATGAGATCGTGGGGGCCGCTTTTGTAGAAAAAAACGGAGGCCGGATTTATCGGGTCGAGTTGAAACCCGGCAAAGCCACGACTGATATTATCTCGAAAATACAGGGGACTTAATATTTATGAGTGAAGAAAAAGTTATAGGTATAATTCCCGCTCGCTATGAATCCACGCGTTTTCCGGGCAAACCGCTGGCTAAAATTCATGATAGGCCGATGATCCAGTGGGTGGTTGAAGCCGCCGAGTCAGCCCGGCAGATAGACGAAATATATGTGGCCACCGATGACAAAAGAATAGCCGAAGCGGTAAAAAACACGGCTGCCAGAGCGGTTATGACTCCTTCTGATATTGCTTCCGGTAGCGACCGGGTGGCGGTGGTTGCCCGTCAGAAAGAAGCGGATATAATTATAAACATTCAGGGAGATGAACCTTTGATTTCCGGTGAAGATCTGGATAGAGGGGTTCGCGCATTGCGGCGCAGTAAGGACCTGTCGGTAGCTTCTTTTCGGGCCCCCTGTCCGGAGGAAGATTTTGAAAACCCCGATGTGGTGAAAGTTGTTTCTGATGCTGAAAACCGTTCGCTGTATTTCAGTCGTTCACCGGTGCCTTTTTTACGCGGTGAGAAGACAGATGCCTATCAGCATGTGGGCATTTACATCTATCGCCGGGAGGCGCTGTTCTCCTTTTTGAGGATGAAATCTACTGCTCTCGAACGGGCGGAAAAACTCGAGCAATTGCGTTTGCTTGAAAATGGTCGCCAGATTTTGCTGGTTGATTTAAAAGAAGCAACCGTAGGCGTGGACCGCCCCGAAGATATAATTGAAGTTGAGAAAAGATTGGCAAACAATTAATGATACCTAAATTGAGCGATTCTTGATCGGAGACACCATATCTCTCTGACTCATTCTCGTGGCCCTCCAGGCCACTGCGAGGTCTGTATGCCCCAAATTGAGCCCCTCCAGGGCTTTGGGACATACAGAATACCGTCAGAGAGCCATGGTGTCTCCTCCCCACCCGTTGGGTGAGGATGTGTCATGTCTTGTTTTCGGATTTATACAGCCATGGGTTGGCTCACAGGATGTGTGCCAATGGTTGTATTCCTCGCAGACAGATGGAAGCTGTCGAGAATGAGAAAACAAGACGTGACACATTCTCAATCTCAGAACCGCTCAATTCAGGTGATAGCTATTTAATCAGTCTGGAGAGATTGTTATGAACATGGACATTTTTGGGATTAACCGTCGAATCAGCGATATTCAGCGGTTGCGCGAAATTATTGAGATCCTTATAAAACACGGTTACGGACATTACATCCGGGTCTTAAACCTGGATGATTACCTTCCTTTTGGGGATAAAATATTCAAAAAAATAGAACCCGAGGCCGAAATGCCCACCCCGGCCCGTCTGCGGATTATACTGGAAGAACTGGGCCCGACTTTCGTTAAATTTGGCCAGTTGCTTTCACTTCGCACAGATGTTGTCCCCCCGGGGGTGGCCGTGGAACTGGAAAAACTGCAGGCCAGTGTTCAACCGCTTGATTTCCAAGAGATTGAACAGGTAATCGAAGAAGAACTTGAAACCGGCTGGGAAGAAATTTTCCAGAAAATCAATAGAAAACCGGTGGGCAGCGCTTCGCTGGCTCAGGCTCACTGTGCTCGTCTGAAAGATGGGCGGGGTGTTATTGTTAAAGTTCAGCGTCCCGGAATAGAAGAAAATATTGATCGAGATATTGAACTGATGCGTTTTTTCGCTTCTCTGATGGAGAAATACATGGAAAATACCCGGCGTTATCAGCCCGGCGCGCTGGTTGAAGAATTTGCAAGCAGTATTAAACGGGAGCTTAATTTTGTCAATGAAGCAATAAGCATCAGACATTTTAAAAATAATTTTAAAAATATTCCCGGTGTAAAAATCCCCGCTGTTTACTGGGAACATACCAGCCATCGCTTGCTTGTCCTGGAAGAGATAGAGGGGGAAACACTAGCTTCTTATTTTAGTGGCGAAAAAGAGCTTCCTTCTCCTCCCGGTTTGCTGGCCCGCCGGGGTGCAAAAGTGATAATGAAACAGATTTTTGACGATGGTTTTTTTCACGGCGACCCCCATCCCGGTAATATTATGATCACCCCGTCCGGAGAACTGGCTTTCATTGATTTTGGTATAGTGGGCCGCCTGGATGAAGATTTAATGGATGAATTCACCGGTTTTTTGCTTGCGGTTAAAGAACGAGACAGCGGTGAGGCCTTTAAAATTATGGTCAGGCTTGGTCTCCTGGAACCCGGTAAACGTTCCAATCAGATCCGCCGGCATCTGTTGCAGCTTATGGATAAATATTTTGAAGTTCCTTTCGGGCAGATAAAAACGCGGGACATATTCGGTGATTTGAATGAATTTTTAACTAAATTTGATATAAAATTCCCGCCGGAATTTTATATGCTTTTAAAATCAGTGATTACCGTTGAATCAGTTGCGGTCAAACTGGATCCCGATTTTGAAATTTCCGAAGTCGCCACTCCTTATCTTGTTCGACTGGTTAAAAAATACAGGGGTATAGAAAGTTTCAAAAAGATTATCCCGGAAGTGTTTTTTGATTTTATACGTTTTGGTCGGGACCTGCCCGCAGATCTTTCCGGTTTGTTTAGAAAAATAAATAATGATAACCTCGGAGTTGAGTTTAAACACAGAGGTCTTGATAGCCTGATAGTGGAGATGGGACGCTCCAGCAACAGACTTTCGCTGGCCATGGTTCTGGCGGCGTTGATTATTGGATCTTCAATTCTGGCGTCCACCGGAACCGGTCCACTCGTTTTTGGTTACCCTGTTCTCGGGTTGAGTGGGTTTTTGATTGCTGCTTTTTTTGGTGTTCTGCTGGTGATAAGTATTTTCAGATCAAAAAGATTTTAAAAAGAAAGGAGAATAACAATGAGGATTATTATGAGAGAAGACGGAAAATTTGTGAAAGCAGAAAACCGGGAGGAGATCTCGGCAATACAGCTTTTGAACCTGGTTCGCGGGGGAGAAAAAGTTCGCGTGGAATCGGAAAAAACCGGAGAAGATGTTACCGGTGAAGCTCTAACTGAAGCCCTGCACAAGGCCGAACCGACGGGGGATTTTGTTGAGTGGCTAAATCATTCCTACCGGGATTTTAAAAGTTCCGTATCCTCGCGCGGCGAGAATTTCGAGGATACTTTCAAAAACTGGCTGGGAAAAATCAAAGCTGAATATGGTGGCAGCAGAGTTGAGGAATGGTATCTGGAGGGTAAAGAGGAGACGGTTAATGTAGAAGAAAGACTTATGCAGTTTATCCAATCCGCTCTTGAGAAGATCGGCGTCCCCCACAAGGATAAAATTGTGGAACTTGAAGAACGTATAGAAAAATTGGAAAAAAAGATAAAAAGGTGAAGGACTCAAAAGTCTCTGCCGGCAGGATAGGACAATACGTTGCAGAGGTGGATTCCAGGCGGTTGCCTTCCGCATCCTGTGAGGTGGCTGTTGTTGGCTCCGGTATAGCCGGCTTGCGAGCGGCGCTTACTCTGGCTGAGAAGTATTCTGTAACTGTTATAACAAAAGCGGCCGTGCGGGATTCCAATACCGGTCGTGCCCAGGGCGGGATAGCTGCGGTCATTTCGGAGCAGGATTCTTTCGAGGAACATATTGAAGATACTCTGAAGGCCGGAGCCGGACTCTGTGAGCGGGAAGTTGTAAAAAAAATGGTTGAAACCGGACCCGGTCTGGTTCTGGATCTGGCCCGCGGCAACCCGCGTTTTGATCGCCAGGATGGGAAACTTGATTTTTCTCGCGAGGGGGGGCATCGACGCAGCCGGGTAGTTCATGCAGGCGGTGATGCCACCGGTCCGGTGGTGGAAGATATACTGGTCCGCCGGGTGGAAGATCATCCCCGGATTACTGTCCGTGAGCATACCATGTTTTTTGATTTGATAACCGAGGCCGATAGTTGCCGGGGGTTGGTTATTAAACACAGGGGAGAGCTAAAGATACTCTGGGCAGGCGCGGTAGTGCTTGCTACGGGGGGAATGGGAAAAATATTTAGAGAAACCACCAATGCACCTGTGGTTACCGGTGATGGCATGGCGACCGCTTTGAGGGCCGGGCTGATCCTGCGGGACCTGGAGTTTGTTCAGTTTCATCCCACCGTCTTATATCTTGCCGGAGCCCCGAGGTTTTTGATAACGGAAGCCATTCGCGGGGAAGGTGGGCATTTGAAAGATTTGAACGGTGAACGCTTTATGCTGGAGGAGCATCCTATGGCCGAGCTTGCCCCACGGGATATTGTCAGTCGCAGTATTTTGCGACGGATGATTGAAACTGACTCCCCCTTTGTTTACCTGGATGTTACCCATTTGAGTAAGAAGACACTTCGGGAAAGATTTCCCACGGTTAGCGAAGTCTGTAAAAAATATGGTGTGGACATTACCGCCCAACCCATTCCGGTCCGTCCCTGTGCCCACTATTGTATGGGAGGAATAAAAAGTAATCTGGAAGGGGACACCAATTTAAAAAATCTTTATTGTGCCGGAGAAACGGCGTCTACGGCTGTTCACGGAGCAAACAGACTTGCCTCCAACTCCCTGCTGGAGGGACTGGTTATGGGGAAACTCCTCGGCGATAATTTACTTGATAAACAACTTAATATTACGCGGATTCCTGTGAAATCAACTGGATTCGAAGAAAAACCGGAACTGGATTTCCAGGATCTGCGCCGCTCGCTTCAGAGTCTGCTCTGGCGTGATGCCGGGATTCTTCGCCATGAAGATAAGTTGCGGAAAGGTATATCACAGGTAGAAGACTGGCTGGAGTTGACGCGAGGTTTTCCTGTTAGCAGAGGTTATGAACTGGAATTAATTAATATGCTCCAACTGGGGCGAGTTATGCTGGAAGCCGCCCTGTTGCGGGAGGAGAGCCGTGGTGCACATTTTCGCAGTGACTATCCTGAAAGCAAAGAAAACTGGTGTCGCCACAGCCTGATCAAAAAAGAGAATGATCAAGTCATTTTTTCTTATTCGGAAACTGTTTAACACATAGCCGATTTGAGAGCTTCGGCAAGGTCTATTGCATGGGAAAAGTTTCTTATCCCCATGAAACTGACATTTGCGCCCAGGGGTATCTGAACCGGGAGAGACTGTACTTTTTCCTGTAATTTTTCCCAGGTTTCAATATTCCACTGCAGTGATTCCCGGGCCGGGTTGGAACTGCTCATTATTTTTTCTTCCACATAGTCCGGGATGTTAACTCCCAGCCAGCGCATAAAATCGATGTCTTTTTGTTCGCTTATGGGGGAAAAACTCCAGAAGAATAGGGGGGCTTGCAAATTTTCTTCGTCCAGTTTGTCGGATAGATCATCCATCAGGCTCACAGCAGAATCCGGTTCTGTGATAATCTGGGTAGTAAAAAAATCAGCTCCGTGTTTGATCTTGTAAATAATTCTATCCGGTTCATCAATCGTCTCCAGCCGCCGGGTGGCGATGCTGATATTTCCCACCAGGTAATCGGCGGCTTCAAAATCCTCAGAACTTAATTTTGGCTGGCCGGTATTTATATTTTCTTTAATTAGCTTTGTACCCGCCGGCACCGAAAGACCTTCGTAAGCATCCGCTTCCTGTTCTCCTCCCACTATAACAATATTTCTGATTCCGTATTCGCTGTTTGTTTCGATCAGCCATTCCTCGGCCTCGCGGGGATGAGATTTTACAATAACCCGGCAGATTACATATTCAGTATCAACCAGCTCACGTAGCTTGCTGGTGTACTCGCGTGGGCTGAGGCGGGGTTTGAATTTACTGCGTCTTTTGCCTTTTTTGCTTTTATTTTTTTCCTCGTGTATCTCCGGGAGATTTATTCCGTTAATATCCACTCTGTCAAATAACTCCAGCAGTTTTTCGTTGCGAGTAGCAATCCTTTTTTCGGTCCAGTCCCGCTCCGGGGGTATAATCTCAAATAGAAGTGGATTTTTTGAAAACCGTGTATATACTTTCTGTATATCAGGTGAATGATTCATAAATAACTCCTTCATCG
>CAYTSZ010000100.1:0-7735 GCA_964440635.1 uncultured bacterium | reverse complement strand
CTTGTGAATACAATGATCATCAACATAATTGTAAATTTCTTAAACATAAGTTTTTCTCCTTTTTTGCATCATTTCACCTAACTAACAAGCGCATCACGCCCGGCGGCTTGTCCGCCGAGGCATGGGAGCCGTATCGCGACCGCGCCTGCGTATAAGTTAGGGGACCAAGCCTTTACTAATTCCTATTATCTTCTTTGTATTTCCCCAAAACATCATCCCATACGTATCGATGCGTATTTCCAATTTCATCGGAGTCTTCGATAACTTCTTCTCCTCTTTTATGGTAGCGATCAGTGATAGTCTGTACAAATGAAATGGTGTTATCAACACCCGGCTCTGTAACAATATCACTTTCTATCCCGCCAACAATAGAATCTTCTGTTTGAACAATATCCAGAATCTCAGCCAATTCTCCATTTTCAATGCTATAAATAACCATTTTGCTTCTGTCGAATTGTGTTGGTTGATGCTCTTCTATTGACAATATAATTTCATCTTTGCCATCCGAATTGACGTCTCTCAACTGAACTCCGGAAATATTCCCTGTTTCCAGATGAAACAATCTGTGAAGATTATCATCATAAACAAATACATATCCACGGTAGGGCCCTGTCCAGCCAAGAGTCACGATATATTCATTGTTTGAATCAGCATATATGTCTCCGGATGAAAGAATAACATTTCCGTTGAGATCTGTAATTCCACTGAAATTGCTATGATCAGCCGGATTATAGTGAACATCATATGAAGGATATAAATTTATGTGTAAGTCATATTTCTCTTTCAGTGATTCAATCATTTCAGAATTTAAATAGTTATCTGGAATCTGACTAAAATCCTTTGCCATTTCAAGATACAATTCTCTATCAAATCGATCATTGTTTACTTTTTGCTGTCTATCAAACGTACATCCCGAAACATAAAAGAATAGAACACAACCCAACAGACAAATTGCTTTTTTCATTTTTATCTCCTCCGATTTTTATTTTTGCTTGGTCCCCTAACGGACCAAGCAGGATGCGCCCGCCCCCTTGTGGGGAACATATAATAAATTTCCTTTTCACTAAATTCACTGTAACCGGATTATAGTCCCTTCCAGCTGGAAATCAAAGGTATACTCGGACTGTGTTTTTTCCACTTTCTTATATTCCCCCACTCCTCCACCATAATCCTAATTCTTCGCATTTCGGACGCTTTTTTCCTGAGCTTTAAGTTCTCAACAGACGTGAAAAGGATCATCGCCCCAGAAGCGCATAGTATATCATTCCCGCACCGGGGCAAGCAGGTTATAGCAGGAGAAAAGGAAAGGCAGCAGAGGAACAGAAATTAGTTGGATTTGACCCGGACTTATAAAACGGACGTTTTCCTACTTTGGTTTTCGGGGAGAATCTCAAATCTCAACCCCCGTCCCGGGTATTCCAGTTTGACTTCGATTTATATTTTTTCACTCAATCCAGTTCATCCAGTTAATCCTGTTCCTGGCTTCGTCCCTTCGTAACTCCGTCACATCATCACATTCACAACAAAGAAACGACAAACGACACCTCCGTCCCGGGGGATGGCGTTCCTCTCTTTTTATCCGGGTGCTTGACCACGTTCAGTGTTTTTGTTCACCGGGTGATGGATCTTTGCTGTCATTTTCTTCGGATTGTCGATGACGGCCTTGAAAAATTTATAGAAGAATATTATAGTCCGGGGACAAAAAGGGCATTGATGACTTTTTTCGAAGAGTCCACGGCATGATGGCCCCTCAGGAGGAATGATATGGACGCGAAAATGTATTTAAGATTAGGACTTATGATGTGCATGGTATTAATGGCTGTGGTGTCATGCCACGCGCCGGTTCTGGAAACAGTCCCGGAGGATTTTTCTTTCACCTATAATTTCTACGGAGCAACCACCCCTCCACCCTATCATTACGAATATGAAATCAATATGACCGCCGAGGGTAAAGGCACGGTTTATTTTCGGCCCAATTACGGTATGGAGGCCGATACCGAGTACGTGGTTTCCTTTACGGTGGATGAAAAAAGCAGGAAGGATCTTTATAAAGAGATGCGAGGGGTGTCCCTTTTTTCCATCAGTGCCGCTTCCGGGGAAAGGCCGGTAGGCGGCGACCTGGAGTGGCTGACGGTCCGTGCGGAAGGAAAAAAATATGACGTCCCTTCCTATCCGAAGAAAAAGGAAAAGGTAAGAAAAATTTATGAAAAAATCCGCAATCTTGTACCGCAGAAAAAATGGGATAGTTTGTTCCAAAAAAGAGAGAACTATATGGAGGAATTCAAGGAAAATGGCGAGTAGACGTTCCCGGGGCAAGCAGGTTATAGCGAATAAAAGCTGGGGATGATCAGAAATTAGTTGGATTCAACCCTGACTTATACGAGGGTGAATTTACACAGTCTTTGGAATTTAACTGCACGTAAAAACGTAAATCGTAGTGTCTGACCCCTGGCAAATATCCTTCAACAAACAATCTCGGTGGATAAACCATAATACGTTCAGTATACCATTACCTTTCAACCACCGAGGCTTCACTGGGGATGGTTTCAGGGTTCCGCTGGGGTGGTTGTGGATCAGGATCAGGCGGTCGGCATTTAGTTCTAAGGCGCGGGGATTATTTTTCTGGGTGGTTACGAAAATTAATCGATGATCAAACTTCGTTTTCAGGGGGTAAACTCCAATCTCAGCCGACGGCCGGGGTTGTAGACCATCTACTTTCGAATAACTTAAAAACTTTACCTCCGAGGCTTTAAACGAGGCTTTAAACTTTGATAAATTACACGGGATTATCGTGAGACGTTACACAGTAGGAAGTAACCAAAATAACCCTAAATAGTCCTTCCCTTTCTTATGAAAAGGAAGTCTCTATCACCTTGAGTTAAAAAATCGGAGGGGATAAAAAGGAAATCAGGCGATAATCTTTACGTCAGGGAAACCAATACAATCCGCAACCGTCTGGAGAGTGGAGTCAACCGTTGCACTCTCGATTTGAGAAAAAGCAATCTCAATATTTTTGTCGGATAAATCCCCCGTTTTAATATCGAGCAATAGATTTCCGATAGATGAATCACAGAAAGAAGGATTCATCATTTTTACTTCTTCGAAGGAGAGGATCAATTCGCTGTATTCTTCCAGGTCTTTTGCTTTTTTTAGCATCTCCTTATACGCACTTCGACCCTCTTCACGACCGGTCAAAAACTGCCCGTGTTGGTTCATCTTATATTCCATCAAGGACATCGTTCGTTTCACTCCTTAGCTCGTTCAAATTAACGGGCACACCACTAATATTATCGGCAGATAAATCAAAACCGATTAATGTTCCCTCTAACATTCCATTGTTCTGATTTTGTCGAATATGGCCACACCGTGTAAATAGTCTACCACATCCACTCCGAATATCGAAGTTTGACCCGCTTTTCCTAGCAATTGTCAAAACATCGGTCAAGCCGTTTCCCCGACGCTCCTGTACGGTTTCATGGCCGCTAACGCCCGGTTTCAGGGCCTCTATAATAGCGTCCTGATCGTTAGAAAAGTCGTATTTCGACGACTCATTCAGAGCGGATCGAATCCCTTTTCCAAAATCGGCTACACAAATTTGAACCTGACTTTTTTTTTGGTAGCTCTGGATACAGGTAAAAGCTCCCTGCAAATTTTCGCCAGGTATGGCGGCATGATTAAACACGTTATCGCACAATTCACCCACAATATACGTAACCCAGCTAACCATGTCGTCTTGAAAACCCTGGTTTAATAAAATTTTTCCACATCGGGAAAATACACGCTGAATTTCATCACGTTGAGACAACCAGAATAACTCCTGTAAAACACCTGATTGATCATAAGACCCAACGTAACTATGATCAAAATCAAGATGGGCAAGGTTGTTTTGTTCAATTTTCTTGAAAAAACCCATCCGGGCAAGATAATTGAAACGATTACTGTTGGACGGCGGTTCAATCTGTACACTACCCCCATCGCCCTTCAGTTGAGCCAAAAATATAAATAAACCTGTGATCGCATACGGCTTGATAAACTCAATAGCCGATAAATCAAGCAAGATACTCGTTTGTGGAGTATAGTGCTGAAATATATTTTCCAGTGACTGCGGATATGTCTTTCGTATCCGGATGACTTCATCAAAATTGTCTTCCATATGTTCTCCCAACCCCTCTTTAACCTGCTCAATACATTTTAGGATTGTGTTTTTATAGCCTTACAGTTTTTCTTATCTTAATTTTACCTGTTTCAAAGGCGAATATTTTGCTGTTACCCTCACCACTACCGGTTTTTTATTGAGGTCTAGATCCAGTTTATACTTTTTCAGTTTGCGGGACAAGGGTTTTTCAATTGGTTCCTATTATCGTTTTTTGCGCCGTTACTGTGGTCTTACAGATCCTCCCTGGTGAAAATTAGTTTTACTGAGTTTTCTTTTAGCCATTCTTCATGTCTGGTATGTTCGGGGCAGTATTCACTCAAAAGGCGTTTGAAGGGGGCGGTGTGGTAGGGTTCTATTAAATGGCAGAGTTCATGGATGACAATATATTCTCCGATTTCAGGTGGGGCCATTATCAGGCGGAAATTAAAATTTAGATTTCCTTTTGATGAACAGCTTCCCCATTTTGTCCGCTGGTTTTTTATATAAATTTTGTTGTGTTTGACACCTATTTTTTGCGACCATTCTTTAACCAGTCCACTGAGGTATTCACGCGCCTCACGCCGGTAGAACTTCTCAAGCTCATCCTGGAACGAATTACGCTTTACCCTCTTTTCCGGAAGCACAATCTTACCGCCGGTTATTTCTGCTTTTTTTGCCCCATTGACTCTGATTAAATACTTTTCACCCAGGTATGGCCAAGCAGTCCCTTCTTCAA
The DNA here is from genome assembly GCA_964440635.1 of uncultured bacterium. GTDB lineage: Bacteria > T1Sed10-126 > T1Sed10-126 > T1Sed10-126 > T1Sed10-126 > CAYTSZ01. The sequence goes on along the minus strand of CAYTSZ010000100.1, from coordinate 2,864 downwards.
ACTCCCGCTCCGGAACCCGCCGGCGATGTTCCTCAAACTCAGCTACTTTCCTTTCAATCCACTCCCGCTTTTTCTCGATAATTGTTTCCGGATCTATCTCGCTTCCCTTTGGAACCACAACCTTAACCCCGTGAATAGACACATCAATCCGCGGGCTCTTAGCGCGGCTACTTTTGATTATTTTTAGATTCAAAAATTCGCGATTATCACTATCTGTCTTATTCATTGATTTTTACCTCGTTCTCAATTAAATACTCGCAGACTTGTTTTACGAAGCCTTTGGCGTGGTATAGGCCCGGTTGTTTCAGGTCTTTTACTATTGCCTGGATTATCACCTGGCAGATGTCTTTTTCTATTAGGGGGTTTTTCTGCCAGCCTTTGTAGCTGGTGTCTATCTCTTCTCTGAATTTCTGGCCTATGGTTGTTGCTATCTTTTTGGCTGAGTTTTCGCCATCCAGGTGGCTGCTGTATTCCTCTTTTAGCAGTTCTTCTACGGCGTATTCTCCGGGGGTGAGCTGTTTTTGTTCGGGAGCCTGTTTTACCTCTATGAATTCTCTTTCGACCTCTTCTCCTTTTTCCGCAAATACATCGTCGGGCATCTGACCGGATTTCCATTTCATCAGCAGTTCATCGAAACGCTCGCTTAATTTTTCAAAACGGGGATTTCTTCGCCGATCCTCTTCAAACTGTTCTGTCAGGGCATGGGCGATCTCATTGGCGCGGGCGGAATCTCCGAGGTCGCGGAGCATCTCGAGGTGTTCTTCTCCTACTTTATAGACCGGGAACTCCTTGCGGATTTTTTCTACCGAAACATTTTTTTCGAGGATTTCACGGGTTTTGGCTTTGATTTCTTCATCAGGTCGTTCCGTCCGGTTAAACGACCGCTGGTAGGCTACCCAGATCTGGTTTAGCCAGCCGTAGCGGGCCAGCACATCCTCCTCGGCCAGTCGTCTATCCGGGGAAAGGGATTCGTAAATATCCTGCAGGCGGCGAAACTTACTTTCGAACTCTTTACGGGCTCCGCCCTGTTTACTGAGCAAAGAAAGACACCGGTTTAACGTCTCCGGGGAATCTGTTTTCTCTATCTCCTCAAATATCCCCATTGTCTTATCAAGAAGAACCATAAAATCATTCACCAGTTTTTCCCTGTCAAAAGCTGCGTTCTCCCGTACCTCTTCCGGGTAATCCAAAGCCCGGTTCAACTCGCGGAAAGCTCCCGCGTAATCAACAATTTCTCCGTTTACTTTCCCGGCGGCCGGACGGTTGGTGCGGGCTATCGCCTGCAGCAGGTTGTGATTGGTCAAATAACGATCCAGATACATTGTTTTTAAAATCGGAGCATCAAATCCCGTAAGCAGCATGTCACAGACAACCAGTAGCTTGGGCTGTTCTTTTTTCTTAAAATTTTTCACAATATCATCGCGCTGCTCCGGGGTAGTGTGGAATTTAGACATGAACGGCTCAAAGGGATCATCGGGATCTGAACCGGTATCTCCAGAAATCAACACCGCTACATCCTCCGGGTCCCGGTATTTCATCAGTTCCTCACCGTATAGGGCCGCAGCTTTGCGCGAAGGCGTCACAACCATTCCTTTCCAGCCGTTTACCTCCCGGCTGGCGTAATGATTTACGATATCCTCGACAACCTTCTTAATCCGGGGCCGCAGCTGAGCCAGGTCGGTGGCCGTAAAATATTTTTTTATAATCTGATCCTTTTCCTCCAGGGTCATATCACCGGTAAACCCTTCAAACTCTTCATCCATCGCCGCTTCATCCATTTCCCAATCAACAATATGACGCAAATCAAAATGGACGGGAAGAATCACCCCGTCTTTTAACCCCTGGCGAATTGAATAACGGTGATGATACAGCTCATCCGGCGGGCAGTATTCATTGAACGTATCGCGTTCACGTTCACGGACCGGGGTTCCAGTGAAAGCAAAATGGTAGGCGTCCGGCAGCGCGGCCTTGAGTTTGCTGCCCAAACTTTTCTCCATAAAACGGTGCGCTTCGTCAATCATCAGCACAGTGTTAGGATTACCCTGACTTTCCTGTTTCACATCCTGAAACATGTGGATAGTGGTCAGGATAATCTCACTTTTACCCTGCTTGATATGTTTCTGTAGGTCTCTGATATTTTTAGCGACGTGGTGCTGCTTGATTCCCACCGCTTTCATATCGTCGGACATCTGTTTACGGAGTTTATCCTGATCAACAATCAAAATTATCTGCGGATTGTCGATGATCCGCTGCTCCCCTTCCCGTTTGAGCAGATTAATAGCTGTATAAAGCATAGTGTACGATTTGCCGCTCCCCTGTGTGTGCCAGTAAAGCCCTTTGTTCTTCTGACCGGATTTAATCCGTTTCATCAATTTTTTGGAAGCATAATACTGCATGTAGCGGGGGACAATTTTCTTATCCCCACCGGTCGCTTTTTCGTAGAAAACAAAATGCTGCAGTAAATCGAGCAGGAGCTGCGGTTTCAGTAGAGCCTCAATAGCCTCGGGGACCTCTGTCTCTTCATCCCAGTCTTCAACATCATGCCGCCACGGGTTGTAGTAATCTTTCTCAATCCCCACCGCGCCGTAGCGAAAATCGCGGCTATCCGAAGCGATATTCAACAATACCGGGATAAACATCTCCGGGATCTGTTTTTCATAATTTTTCAAATCATTGTAAGCATCATGCCAGTCGGCATCCTGGGCCAAGGATTTAAGCTCCCCGATAACAATCGGAATCCCGTTCACCAGCAGAGCCACATCAGGCCGCACCGAAGCCCCCCGGCGGACGCGAAACTGGTTCACTGCGGTAAAGGTATTGCGGGGGAGGTCATTAAAATCAATTAGCGCAGCATACCTATATTC
>CAYTSZ010000099.1:0-7835 GCA_964440635.1 uncultured bacterium | reverse complement strand
AGCTGGGAGATTGCTTCAAGCGAGGGGTTTTCCTGCAAGCACGGGGCCAGCGGATCAAGCAACATAGCGGCAATTTTTCCCCCCGCAACTATTTCAGCCGCCACAACTGTTTCCCCGTTTTCTACTCCCAGACGGGGCCGAATAGCATAGCTTTTGTCCCCGAAAGTAAACGATGTTTTTAATTCATGCCACTCTATATTTTCAGTAAGAGGAAACCTGCCGGTTCTGGCGTAGGATTCATCCCCGAGGGCAAACCCCATCCGGGCCAGTTCGAGCTGGCGTTTCTGACGCTGCGAAGCGATATTCATTCCCGCTACCCAGCCGTCTATAGAGGCCGCGGAAGCCAGGGGCCAGCGAAGCTTGCCTTTACAGGCTGGTCGGGCCACAACGTCACCGGCCGCATAAACATCCGGCAGACCTGTGCGCATCTGGCGATCCACCGGTATTGAGCCGCCGTCTTTTTTATTTAATTCAGGGGCTGTTAAAAAATCTGTCCGGGGACGAAATCCAAGCGCCCCAATAACAATGTCAAACTGATGCAGACTACCGGAGGCGCGAAGATTGAACCCTCCACTGGTTTTTTCCACTTCTTCTACCTCAGTCTGCTCAATAACCTTAACCCCGGCTTCACTGAGCCGGCTAACAACAGAGCGGGAAGCAGTTCTGGTCAGCGGTGGAAGGATGTCCCTCATTTCAAACAACGTCACTTCATATCCCCGTCCAACAAGCTGATAGGCGGTTTCAACCCCTACCGGTCCTCCACCAAGAACAGCTATATCCATCCCGTCGCTCAGATTAAGATTCAAACGAACAAGGTCTTCAACGCCGGTAAGGGTAAAAATTTCCCCGAACGCGCTAAAAGAAACCGGAACAAAGGGGCGTGAACCGGTGGCTATCAATAATTCAGAATAATTTATCTCTTTTTTTATTTCTTCATGTTCATAGTGAACTAACTGCGAGGCGGGAGTTATCCCCGTTACTTCAGCCCCGGTGAGCAGCTCAAGGGAATTATCCGCGGCAAATTTTTGCGGGTCACGCCTGATTAACTCTTCGGCCCGGTAGGGATCCTCGCCCAGAAGATAGGGAATCGAACAGCGGCCAACGGCTATATAAGGATTTTTCTCAATAATTGTAAGGGGACGTTTATCACCGGCTCGCCTCACGGCAAGAGCCGCGGACAGACCGGCGGTATTCCCGCCAATAATGACAATTCTATCTGTCCTTTTGAAACTCATTTTATTGATCTTCAACCGGTTTTAACACTGTCATACCCAGCGGGGGCAGTGTTATAGTTGTTGAATACGGCCGGTTGTTCCAGTTTTTTTGTTCAACATTAATAGGATAATTATTTTCAACACCACTACCCCAGAACTGAGGCCAGTCGCTGTTGAAAATTTCACGATAAACTCTGTCTTCCGGCAGCCCCACCCGATAGCTGTGGCGGGGAATAGGAGTGAAATTAAAGATAAAAACAGCATGTTCACCGGTCTCAGGATCACGACGCAAGAAACTTATTACGCTGTTTTCGGCGTCACGAAAATCTATCCATTCAAAACCCCGGCCGTCGAAATCGTTCTGCCAGAGAAATTCGTTATCCCGGTGAAAACCGTTCAAATCAGCCACATAATTTTTTAATTTGCTGTGTGACTCATTATTTAATAGATGCCAGTCCAGGCTCTGTTTGCAGCGCCATTCCTGACGCTGGGCGAATTCGCCGCCCATGAAAAGCAAACTTTTCCCCGGATGAGCCATCTGAAAGCCATACAACATCCGCAGGTTGGCAAACTGCTGCCAGCCATCTCCGGGCATTTTATTGATCAAACTGCCCTTGGTATGAACAACTTCGTCGTGGGAAAGCACGAGAGTAAAATTCTCAGTAAAAGCGTAATACAGCATGAAGGTAATCATATTTTGATGATACTTACGGTGGACCGGGTCCTTGCTGAAATAATCCAGGGTGTCGTGCATCCAGCCCATATTCCATTTAAAATCAAAGCCCAGCCCACCGGAATAGACCGGCCGGGTAACCCCACCCCAGTCGGTGGACTCTTCGGCAATAGTCAGACAGCCCGGAAACCTCTCATGGGTTACACTGTTTACTTCCCGCAGAAGATCAATAGCTTCCAGGTTTTCACGCCCACCGTATTTATTCGGAACCCACTCACCGTCCTCGCGGCTGTAGTCCAAATACAGCATAGAAGCCACGGCATCAAACCTCAGGCCGTCGATGTGATACCATTCCATCCAGAACAGGGCGTTGGCAACGAGAAAATTGCGCACCTCGTGGCGGGAATAATTAAAAATATAGGTCTGCCAGTCGGGATGGAAACCTTTACGGGGATCCGCATATTCATACAGGTGGGTTCCGTCAAATTCAGCCAGCCCGTGGCTGTCCACCGGGAAATGCCCCGGCACCCAGTCCAGGATAACTCCAAACCCTTTCTGATGCAAATAATCAACAAAATACATAAAATCTTCTGGACTGCCCATCCTGCTGGTCGGGGCGTAATAACCGGTCACCTGATATCCCCAGGATTCATCAAGCGGATGTTCAAGCACGGGCATAAGTTCAACGTGAGTAAAATTCATTTCTTCCAGGTAATCGCCGAGCTGATGGGCAAGTTCCCTATAAGAAAGCATCTCACCGTCCTCAGTGCGTCGCCAGGATGGTAGATGAACTTCGTAGCAGGAGACAGGTTTGTCATGCTGATTTTCCTCGGCCCGTTTTTCCATCCAATCATCATCGGACCATTCATACTCGGGATAACCGTAAACCACAGAACCTGTTTTGGGCCGCAGTTCAGAACAGAAAGCATACGGGTCTGATTTTTCTAACAGATCGCCGCTTTTGGTTCTGATTTCATATTTATAATTGTCCCCTTTTACAAGCTGGGGAAGAAAAACCTCCCAGACACCACTCTCCCCCCGAACACGCATCATACTGCGCCGGCCGTCCCAGGAATTAAAATCACCGACCACACTCACCCGCTCGGCATTTGGAGCCCAGACAGCAAAACTGTAGCCCTCCACACCTTCCACGCAGCGGTCATGGCAGCCCAGCTTGTGATGAATCTGGTAATCTTTACCCTCCCCTATCAAATGCAGATCAAAATCCGTAAGAACAGGAGGAAACTGGTAGGGATCATAAAACTGCCGCTGCTGACCGTCATGGTTTTCTATTTTTAACTGGTAATTGAAAAAACCAAGATAATCTGGAAACACCACCTCAAACATACCGTCCGAATGAACCCGGTCCATAATCCGGGGTTTAATATCTTCTTTTTCAGGCATTACTTCAGCTTTTTTAGCGTCCGGCAGAAACGCAGTGACCCGCAATCCACCACCTTCCACAGGATGCATCCCGAGGATAGAAAAGGGGTCATGGGTTCTTGCTTCAAGTATGCTATAAAGTTGTGCGTCAGTAAGCTGCGTCTTCTGTTTTGAAATAATAATCACTCCCCAAATTTATTAATTACTACTGATTTTACACTATTCACCTGCTCGAATAAACAAAAGTCAGGACAAGTCCTATTTTTGAAAAGCAAAAAATCAGAAATAAATACTAATTTTATCTAAGCCAAGCAATTTGAAGCATGAGGATACTGTATATCTTATTTACTCATTCTCGCCAGCCTCCGGCTGGCTGCGAGGAATACAGCCATTGGCGCACATCCTGTGCACCAACCCAAGGCTGTATGAATCCGAAAATAAGACATACACCATCCTCAGCCACCGGGCGGGAAGAAAATGTGTTGTCAACACATAAGAATAGTTACAATTTTAATTTCATCCTATTTTTACGTATTTTTGATTTTCTTTGTACTGGTTATTGTATTTTTGTCGGGTAAGGGTCAGTGGCGGTGCGGAAAGTCCATCGTATTTTCCTACAATTTCCCGGGCCTTATCCTGGGCCTGCCGCAGCAGTTCCCTATCACGCCAGATGTCACCTATTTTGAACCAGCTAAACCCGGACTGGCGGGTGCCGGCCGGATCTCCAATACCTCTGAAACGCAGATCGTGGCGCGAAACCTCAAAACCATCGTTGGTTTTTTCAAGGATTTCCAGTCTCTCTTTCGATTCCTGGGCCACATCCGGGGAAACCAGAAGATAACAGTGGGCCTCCTGACCGCCTCGGCCTACCCGGCCTCGAAGCTGATGCAACTGAGCGAGACCAAATCTTTCCGAATCGTGAACAACCAGATAGCTTGCTTCCGGAACATCAATCCCGACCTCGATAACGGTGGTCGCGTAAAGAAGCTGGATCTCCCCGCTGCGAAATTTATCCATAACTTTTTGTTTTTCTTCCCGACCCATGCGGCCATGAACAAGACCCACTTCTATACCGGCGAAAAAATCAGATTCCAGCGTACTCTCATAGGCAGCTTCAGCAGCAGTCAGGCCGGTCTCCTCGTTGGCCTCAATAGCTGGAAAAACAAAAAAAGCACGGTCACCCTCTCTGAGTCCTGAGCGAATCTTTTTGTAAACACCACTCCGATTATGATCGGTCTGCTCAATCAATTGAGTTTCTATCTTTTTTTCTCCGCCGGGGAACTCTTCAATAGTGGTGATTTCAAGATCTCCGTAAGCGGTAAGGGCAAGACTGCGGGGTATGGGGGTTGCGGACATAATCAGCATGTCAATATCCGGTCCCTTCTCCCTCAGGTCCCTGCGCTGCTGGACACCGAACCGGTGCTGTTCATCTATGACTACATAAGCAAGATTGGGGTACTCGACGCTCTTTTGAATAAGGGCGTGGGTACCGATCACAAGATCCGTATCACCCTCCTTTAATCTATCTCTGACCTCATTTTTTTCTTTTTCGCTCATACTGCCGATTAAAAGTTCCATCCGGCAGGGCAAATCAGCCATAACCCGGCTGAGATTTTCAAAATGCTGTTCGGCAAGAACTTCTGTAGGGGCCATAAAAACAGTCTGCCAGCCGCTGCCCACAACTCTCAACAAAGAGGCGGCGGCCACTGCTGTTTTTCCTGTTCCCACATCTCCCTGGAGCAAACGATGCATGGGAGTATCCTCAGTAAGATCAGTTTCAATCGTTTCCAGGGCCCTTCTCTGGTCACCGGTCAGATTAAAAGAGAGAGAATCAATAAATTTATCCCGCAATTCTTTTTTCTCATAGGACCGGTTTTTTTTAGTTTTTTCTACCTGCCAGGACTGCATTACAAATAAAAGCTGATAGAAGAAAAACTCATCAAAAATAAGTCGGCGCCTCGCGCTGTCGAGATTTTGCAGAGAATCCGGTTTGTGAACTTGTTTCATACTCCAGTTCCGGGCGGGAAGTTCCAGCCCCCGCCTGATTTCCCGGGGCAGACAGTCGACCAGTATCCCTTCCACAAACTTCAATGCCTCTTTTACCCAGGAGCGAAGTAGTTTCTGAGTAATCCCCTCCGTAAGTGAATAAATCGGTTTTAAAACCTTGCTGGATTCAAGATCTCCTTTGCTTTTAATAATTTCAAAATCCGGATTATTGAGCTGAGGGGTTCCCCGGTAAAAATCAACCCGGCCGGAACAGAAAAGCTCATCACCACGATGTATTTTATTTTCAAGATAGGTCTGGTTCCAGAAATTAATCCCGATAAGTCCGGTATCATCACTGAGTCGAACTTCAAACCGCGGTTTGCGGCCACGGGAAACCCCGCAGGCCACAACCTCCCCGTAAATATTGGCCTGTTCATTTTCCCTGAGAGAATCTATATCCTCCACATAACGGCGATCGGTATAAGAACGCGGGTAATGAGTTATAAGGTCCTGTACAGTCTTAATTCCCAGCCGCTCAAGGGCTTCGGACCGTTTGCCCCCTATCCCACTAACAAGCGTCACCGGCCGAGCCATATACCATTCAATCAATAAATAGAGCTGACCGACTATCTCCCAGAGCTTTTCAACTTCGGGACTGTCAGTGTAAGCGACCGCAAGCTCGGATATCCGGGTCCAGATTTTTTCATCGGAACCATCACCCGGAGGGTCTATAAATTGTTCTGTTTTTTTAAGCCAGGTTTCCGGCGCGCAGGAACCAATTATCTGTTTTCTTACCAGAGAAAGGAGATTTTCGAGCTGATTTTTCCCTTTTAGCATCTACCTGAGATTTCCCTTCCGGAGATAATTTTCCCTGATTCAAGGAACCCGCAAGCGCTCACAACAACCACATACCACATCATATACACCACCAGAATATATTTTTCAAACCGAAGTCACTTTCTCATAATTCAGCCGCTGCTCGAAGAATTTTGTTTGTTTCCCAAATATTCATTTATACCGGCGGCAGCCCGGCGGGCGGCGCCCATCGCCTGAATCACAGTGGCAGCACCGGTTACTACATCACCGGCAGCAAACACCTCGGGCCGGGTTGTCTGCCGGGTTTCCCCGTCAACTTTTAGAGTTCCCCATTCAGTAGTTTCAAGACCTTCTGTCGATTTTGCAAGCAAGCCGCGGGGACGTGAGCCGATGGCAACTATCACCGTGTCCGTCTCTATTATATGTTCGCTGCCTTCAACCTCCAGCGGGCGGCGGCGTCCCGATTCATCCGGTTCACCCAGTTGCATATCCACACATTCCACAGATTTAACCCGGCCCTGGTCATCCCCGGTATAACGAACGGGATTGGTCAAAAATTCAAATATTATTCCTTCCTGCTCGGCATGTTCTATCTCTTCTGCTCTGGCGGGCATCTGCTCGCGCGAACGCCGGTAAACCAGTCGAACCTCCGGGTTATCTATCCTGCGAGCACTGCGAGCTGCATCCAGTGCGACATTTCCGCCTCCGACAACCACAACTTTTTCTCCAACTTTAACGGGAGTTACATAATCTTCCCGATGCGCACGCATCAGGTTGATCCGGGAAAGAAATTCGTTGGCAGAATAGACACCGGGCAGATTTTCGCCCGGGATACCCATGAACCTGGGCAACCCGGCACCACTGCCGATAAAAACAGCGTCAAATCCTTTTTCTTCAAGAAGTTCATCAATACCCACTGTCTTACCGACAAAAGTATTTAATTCTATCCGAGCACCAATTTTTTCCAGTGATTTTATTTCATCAGAAACTATATCTTTCGGAAGGCGAAACTCAGGTATACCGTAGGCTAAAACCCCGCCAGGCTGATGAAAAGCTTCAAATATAGTTACATTATGCCCGTATTTAAGCAGGTCGGCGGCTGCCGTCAGGCCAGCCGGGCCACTTCCCACAACAGCAACATTGAAACCCGTTGATTCCCCGATTGATATTTTTTTCTCATCCGGGTGCTCGCGAGCATAATCGGCGACAAACCTTTCCAGAGCACCTATGGCCACCGGTTTCTGGTCTGTTTTACTCAGTATGCAGGCAAGCTCACACTGGTCCTCCTGGGGACAGACCCGGCCACACACGGCTGGCAATAGATTGTCTTCTTTGATCTTTTCGGCCGCTTCAATATATTTTTCTTCCAGAATCAATTTAATGAAAGAAGGAATATCTATACTGACCGGGCAGCCTCCAACGCAAAGAGGATTTTTACACTGCAGGCATCTTTCGGCCTCTGCGAGTGCCTGCTGTTCAGTAAACCCGGTGGGAACCTCCTCGAAATCCTGGATACGTTCTTCGGGCGGACGCAGCGGCATTTCCTGGCGTTTGTTTTCATCCTCGGACATCAGTCGGCCCCGCTTAAATTTTGCAGATGGCACTCTTCGTGTTCCTGGTAAAAACTCTGTCTGTTCATCAATTCTTCAAAATCAACCCTGTGACCGTCAAACTCAGGTCCGTCCATACAGGCAAATTTAACCTCACCATCAACCGTCACCCGGCATCCCCCACACATCCCCGTCCCGTCAACCATTATGGGA
>CAYTSZ010000098.1:0-7881 GCA_964440635.1 uncultured bacterium | reverse complement strand
TCCTTGTGTTCGCAGCATTAGCACATCCGTGTGCGTCAGGGGCCGGAATGACGGGCAAAAAACAAAACTAAAATTACCGTGGAATTATTGGGATCCGGCCAGGGGTGGTTTTTAGTTGTCTAATCAGAAGAAAAAATTTATTGATCGGTATCAATTATTTACGTCGCCGGCCGCTTTTCTTTTTATTAATTTACCGTGACCTTTTACATCAGAACATACCTTCCCATTATCAACCAGCACTTTGCCCCGGCAGATAGTATAGCGGGGAAACCCGTGGAGTTTCATTCCATCGTATGGGGACCAGTCACAATCCGTAATAAGTTTTTCCGGATCTACAGTGTTTACATCATCGGGATCTATTACAATAATATCGGCATCGGTGCCTACAGCCAGGGTCCCTTTGTCCGGATACAGCCCGTGAATTCTGGCCGCATTATAGCTGGTTGCCCTTACTACTCTATTGAGAGACCAGCCGCGCTGACGGTAACCACGGGTATAAATCAGGGGAAACATAGTTTCACAGCCCGGCAAACCGCGCGGAATTTTTCTAAAATCGCCTTCCCAACGGTTTTTTTGTTCCCGATTGAAAGTGCAGTTATCTGTCCCCACCACCTGGAGGGAATCATCTTCCAGCTCCTGCCAGAGCCGCTCGCGGTCCTCTTCTGATTTAACCTGAGGAGAAGATGCAAACAGGTGACCGTCCTCCCCCTTTAAAACAGAATCCGTCAGAGTAAGAAATTGAGGACAGGTTTCACCAAAAACCTGAACCCCCCGGCTGCGGGCGGATTCAATAATTTCTGCCCCCTCGCCGGTAGAAGTATGGACAACATACAGCCGGCCATCAACAAACTCACACAACTGAACCGCAGTTTGAATAGCTGAAAATTCTACTATGTTGGGGCGCGATTCAGAAAGTCCGGCCGCACCGTCTTGCTCCGAGATACGTTCAGCAACACGAGGCGTAAAATGATTTAACAACTGGTCATTCTCACAATGTACGCAGATAGTAGCTCCCAGTTGACCGGCCTTTCGAAATGCTTCGAGCAACGCGGGTTCATCAGAACGCCATCCTTCGTCGGAATAAATCATAAACATTTTTATAGTGGGGAAACCTGCGTCAACAAGTTTTTCAAATTCATCCAGAATTTCTTCCGCCCAATGATATACGCAAGCATGCAGGGAGTAATCTATCGCAGAAACTCCATCTATCTCATTTTCTATTCTTTCATTTATACCGGCCAGCAGGCTTCCACCCAATTCCTGGTTGCCGTAATCGATAACAGTGGTCACACCACCATGAGCAGCGGCTTTTGTACCACGATCATAATCATCACGCGAAGTTATCCCAAGCAAAGGAAGCTCAAGATTAAAATGAACGTGGGGATCAATAGCGGCAGGTAAAACCTGGCAGCCGGAGGCATCTATTATTTGTTTTGCTTCTTGATGAAGATTAAAACCAATCTCTTTTATTTTACCATCAACTATTCCAATGTCTGCTTCAAAAGTTTCGAAAGCCGTGTATAAAGAGCCACCTTTGATGACAAGATCAAACTCCATTTTTTTGCCTCCTGTTGATCATAAGCCGTATTTATCTTTTTTATTGCGCAAAGTTTTCCTGGTAATACCAAGAAGCTCGGCCGATTTTGTTATATTTCCGTCATTTTTAGCAAGCGTTTTTTCTATCAGCATTTTTTCCGCTTGTTCCAGCGACATACCGGCACTTAAATCCCCACTGTCTTGTTTCAAATTCGAAGTTCGGCGAAAAAGATTCAGATCCTCCGGCTGCAGCATCTCTTCTTCACTGACCACCGCCGCACTTTCAAGGGCATTGCGAAGTTCCCGAACATTGCCGGGCCAATCATGATTCATCAGCATTTCCATTGCTTCGTCACTTATCCCCTTTACATTGTGGTCACCTTTCTTATTAATTTCCTTGAGAAAAAATTCACAGAAGATCGGAATATCCCCCTTGCGTTCCCGGAGAGGAGGAAGATTAATCTCAAACACATTTATTCTGTAGAAAAGATCCTCCCGAAACTGGTCTTTTTCTATCATCTCCATAAGCCGGGCACTGGTGGCCGAAATAAGGCGAAAATTAATTTCTTTAGCTGATTCACCGCCAACCGGGACGATCTGTCTATCCTGCAGCACGCGCAATATTTTGGCCTGCATCTCCAGGGGCATCGCCCCGATTTCATCAAGAAAAAGTGTTCCCTTGTCGGCCAGTTCTATCTTGCCTTTCTTGTTTTCGTCCGCCCCTGTGAAAGCACCTTTTTTATGGCCAAAAAGCTCACTTTCCAGTAAATTAGCGGGAATCGCCGCACAGTTCACAGCCACAAAAGGTTGTTCCCGGCGGGGACCGCTGTAATGGATAGTATTTGCAACCACCTCTTTACCGGTTCCGCTCTCCCCGCTTATGAGCACATGAGTGTCGGTATCCACAACCTTCTCAATCCGGCGTTCGACTTCTTTCATCGCAGAACTTTCACCCAGCAGCGGCGTATGCCGGAAATTCCCCTTCAGGTAAAGGCGAAGCTGTTTTACTTCTTCTTTCAGCTCCCTGTTTTCCAGACTCTTATCGATGATAACCTCGATTTCTTCCAGATCAAAAGGTTTGCTGACATAATCAAAAGCACCGAGCTTAACTGCTTTTACGGCCGACCGTATGTCTTTGTGAGCTGTAACCATTATTACCTGTATCTCAGGCCAGTTTTCATTCACCTCTTCCAGAATCTCCATCCCTCCCTTGCCGGGCAGGCGAAGATCAAGAATAAGAATATCCGGCGGAGATTCCTTGATTCCCTTAATCCCTTTTTGGCCGTCGAGATACGTCCTGACTTCATATTTATCTTTAAATGCTTCCGAAAACAGTTCACATATACTGGAATCATCATCAATTACTGTTACCTGGATTTTATCTCCCATAACTATTCATCCTCTTCCGGTTTTTCTGAACTATCGGGCTGACTGCCTGGCAAAAAAACCTGCATTTTAGTTCCTTCACCCGGGGTGGAATCAACCCTTATTTCACCGTCATGTTCTTCTACTATCCGGTGGGTGATGGCCAGCCCCAGCCCGGTCCCCTCTTTCCTGGTGGTGAAAAAGGGATTGAAAATTCTACTGAGTGCCTCACTTTCAATCCCGGACCCGGTATCCGCAACTTCAATTATAACCGAATCCCCTTTGTTTTTCCCACTGATTTCCAATTGCCCGCCATCTTTCAGTACATCCAGAGCATTCAAAGCTAGATTCAAGAATATCTGTTTCAGTTTTAAGGGATCTCCATATACTGTTAATTCTTCTGGAACATTATTATGAAAATCAACTTCTTGTTTATCGATTCTCTTATTCAACAAAACATGAATATCGTTAATAATTCCCTCAATTTCAACAACTGACCGGTTCCCCACCTGAGGTTTACCGAAAGAAAGTAAATTATCGACCAGACTGTTAAGCCGGCTTGATTCCTGGCCAACAATTTTTGCCATCTTCTTTAAAAAATCAACGTCTTCACACCTTTGAGGAATCAACTGAGTAAAACCAATGATGGAGGTCAGAGGATTCTTAATCTCGTGGGCCAGGCTGGAAGCCAGCTCACCCAGGGCCGCCAGACGCTCCTGTCTGTTAATCTGTCTGTTTAACATCTGCTGTTCGGTGACATCCGTAAGCACAAGAAGCACACCGCTCAACTCACCCTCTACATTCTTTAACGGTGTACTTGAGGTGGAAACCACCGTGGGATAAAAATCATCGGATTCCAGTTCGATCCTTTCCGGTCCCGACGGGGAATCCAGACCCGGTTCATACATGAGTTCCAGTAATTCTCGTCCTCCTTTAACCCCGGTTAGAAAATCTTCGAAATCATTCCGGGCAATCACCTTTTTATTAAGGCGCAGGAGATTCGCCGCTTTTTCATTCAAAACAACTTCTGAGGTTTCTAATCTCACATCCACCACACCCACCGGTAGGTTGCTTAGCAATTTTTCTACATAAGAAGTAAGATTGGCAAACTCTTCGGTACTGTGATAAACCGTGGCCAGGTTATCACAAAAACGAGTTAGTTTTTCCAGATCCTCACTGGTGTAAACATGGGGGGTTTCCGAAGAAAGATTAATCGTCCCCATCACATAATCCTGATAGCGAAAAGGAACAGCCAAAAAGCTACGAATACCCCGTGTACTGCGATCATCTTCATCCTGCTGGGGAAGGTTGTTAATCAAAACCGCTTTTCCTTCCTCAATCACAGATTGAATAAGTGGATCTTCCCCGAGGGTAATCGCTGTTCCCTTCTGTTCATCAAGCGGATATTGACCGCGAAGAACAAGTTCACGCTCTGATTTGCGAAGAAACAGGCGACAATCGTCACATTCAAACATCCCGTAAACAGTTTTGGTCAGCGTATCCCAGACTTCTTCCAGTCCCTGAGATGTCTGAAATAACTCTTTACTGAGCGTTTCGGTCTGACCGAAATCATAAAGTTTATGTCGGGCGGTGGTTACCCACTTTTCGAGGCGTCTGAAATAGGAACTTATGAGAGGAATTAAAGGTTCAAATAATTCCTGAACGTCCTTTAAGGTATCGGTGGAGGGAGTATAAAAAGAGATCGCTCCAATTTTCCCTTCTGAATCGGAGAGAACATAGAAACAATGGCCATCATTAACAAACAGGTTTTCCTCTGCGTCAAGGTAATCCTCCGGCGGCAGTTCTACAGCTTCCATCCGGGAAGATTGATATAAAACCAGGTTTTCCTCGTCTTTGAGCAACCAGACTCCTTCGACGCACAGATCAAATCTTTCCTTGAAAAGAGCAACCAGTTTTTTAACCAGAAGACGGGGAGAACTTTCCAGTTTTTCGTTCTCAAGCAGTTCATGAAAGCGACGCAGAAATTCGATTTTTACTTTGTTCAGTCTATCCTCGCCACGTACATTCAGGTAAGTGTATCTCTGCACAGCCCAATCGAAAAACCACTTGAGTTCCTCTGACTCAAAAGATATTTCACTACCCTGATCCAGAAGACAAAAGTTGTTGCCATCAATTTCCTGACAGACCATTGTTGAGGAACTCTCGGCGGGGACAGATTCAGGAGAGGTAATTATCTGTAAATTAAAATTATCCTCCAGATGCTCATTCAAACCGCTCCAGAACCGCTCAGCAGTGGAACACAGTTCCGGTTCCGATAACATTTGCTTTAAATCCCGCAATGTCTGTATGGACATCCGCCTGACGGCCCCCTGATACAACAAAGATGATCAACTGCAATCACGGACAAAACCCGTGATTGCAGTTAAATACAGTTTCTTCAGGTTCCCATTTCCCAGGAATTCAGATATTCAATCTGCTTTTCCGTAAGTTCGTCTATCTCTACGTCAAGGGCAGCTAATTTCAAACTCGCTATCTCCTCATCAATCTTCTCGGGCACAGAATGAACAGCAGCCGGGATATTTGACTCGTTAAGAGTCAAATATTCAGCGGACAGCGCCTGGTTTGCGAAAGACATATCCATAACCTCGGCCGGGTGTCCTTCAGCGGCAGCAAGATTAACAAGTCGGCCTTCTCCCAGAACATAAATAGAACGACCATCGGCAAGAGAATATTCCTCAAGACTCGGTCTTATCTGTCTTTTACCCGTTGCCATCTCATCCAGGTCTTCAAGATCTATTTCCACGTTAAAGTGGCCGGAGTTGGCAACAATAGCTCCGTCTTTCATAACCTCAAAGTGTTCTTTCCTGATCACAGATATATCACCGGTAGCTGTAACAAAAACATCACCGTCCCTGGCGGCTTCAGCCATAGGCTTAACATCGTATCCACTCATCCGGGCTTCAAGTCCTTTAAGCGGATCTACCTCGGTGACGGTAACATTGGCTCCCATACCGGAGGCACGCATCGCTATTCCCTGGCTGCACCAGCCAAAACCGGCCACTACTACCTTACGACCGGCCAGAAGAATATTGGTCGAACGCAGAATACCATCAATACTACTCTGTCCGGTTCCATAACGATTATCAAACATGTGTTTGGTTTTGGCATCGTTAACAGCTATAACAGGAAAGGATATTTCACCATCGCCGGCCATCGCCCGGAGACGAATCACACCGGTAGTAGTCTCTTCTGTACTTCCAATCAGGTTTTCTACAATATCCGGATTGTTCTTAAGAATTTCGCTTACCAAATCCGCCCCGTCGTCCATGGTAATGCGTGGTTTGTGTTCGATCGCCGAGCGAAGATGCGAATAATAGGTATCACGATCTTCGCCGTGAATGGCGTAAACCGGTATACCGTGGTTTTCAACCAGGGCCGCAGCCACATCATCTTTTGTGGAAAGCGGGTTGGAAGCGCAGACAACCAGGTTGGCACCTCCCGCTTTAAGGGTAATTGCAAGATTGGCTGTCTCGGTGGTCACATGCAAACAGGCCGCCATATTGATTCCTTCCAGCGGCTTTTCTTTTTCAAATCGTTCCCTTATCTGTTTGAGAACATCCATCGAACGACCGGCCCACTCTATTCTCTTTTCACCTTCAGGTGCTAAAGATGGGTCAGCAATGTCACAGGGTACTGAATTACTCATAATAACTCTCTCCATTCTTACTTAATATTAATTGGTTAATTCTTTTTACTCAATTACTAAATCAAGATTATTCTAAAAAAATCAGTGTCTGATAATTTTAGCTGCCGGAACTTATAAACCCTTTTCTTTCAAAAACTTGTCGGCTTTTTTCAAGGAATCTTTATCTCCGATATCGAACCAGTTCCCTTCAAAACTGTGGGCATAAACTTCGTCGTTTTCAACCAGCCAGGTGACATACCAGCCCGGCTCATCAGGATTACCACCCGACTGGAGATATTCATCTATTTTACCCAGTTTCTCCTCCGGAAACAAATACATCCCCATCGCTACCAGATTGGAGGGGGGTTCATCCGGTTTCTCAACAAAATCAACTACTTTACCCTCCTCATTTGTTTCCACAATACCGTATTTGGAAAGTTTACTCTCATCCTCAAACTCAAGCACGCCAATGACGTTACTATTTTTTTCATGGAAAGTGTCCACCATATCCTGCAGAGAAAAATCAAAAAGATTGTCCCCGGCCAGCACCAGCAGATCGTCTTCAATTCCGGCCTGCTCAACGCTAAATTTAATATCTCCTATTGCACCGAGACGTTTACCATCTTTGCTGGTCCCATCGTTAATGACATTGATTGGAAGTGAAAAATCAAAATCTTCCACCCATTTTTTAAAATCCTCGTAAAAGCGGTCATTGGTTACTACCACGACCCCCTCCACTTCATCTACCTTTAGGACAGACTGCAGTATTATCTCAAGCATCGGATGTCCACCTACTTTTAGAAGCGGTTTCGGAGTATCTTTGGTGAGAGGATAAAGCCTGGTTCCATAACCGGCCGCCAATAATAATGCCTGCATAATGATCACCTTTATCGTAAAATTATTTATATGTCTTGAAAGACCATAGGAAACCATATCCACCCTGTAATGTCAACGAAACCGTCAAAGCAGCCAGCCAAACTAATAGTCCCCGGAGACCTGAAATTGTTCCGTCGAAAACCATTTTTGAGTATTATAATTTCCGCCCACAATGAAAAAATATCTGCCCGGGTCATTATTGCTTTCAAGTAAAATATTTTTAACAGGAAGAACGGCTGAGTTTGCTGGATAAACTGAAAAAATATTCTCCGATTTACTTCCTTTTTGTTGCCTAACTTGTTTATACGGGCTAATACAGCCTCCCGCCCCTGCTGGCTGGAATTGTTGTGGCCGTTATTACTGTAAGTGCCCTTCCGGTGGAAGCGCTGCACAGTTTTTCTCTAACCTAAGTTGAGCGATTCTTGATCGAAAACACCATATCTCTCTAACTCATTCTC
>CAYTSZ010000097.1:0-7883 GCA_964440635.1 uncultured bacterium | reverse complement strand
GTATATAAGATGTTGGTGATTTTACTTGCAGTGGCTTTCCTGCTCCCCGCAGCCACTCAGCTTCAGGCTAACGATGATATTGATCTTGCTTTTGGATCGGGCCAGCAGGATGAATTTGATGATTTTGTCCGTGATGTCGGAATTGCTTTCAGTTACATTCCGGCCGCCACCGCCGAACCGCACGGGTTGATTGGGTTTGATATTGGCGCTGATGTATCTGTTATTGAGCTTAACGATGAGAAAAATTACATGGATCTTGGTTTTGAGGGTAGTTCCCCGAGCACATTTGTTCTGCCCCGCCTGAGGGCTTCCAAAGGGCTTCCCTTTGCCACCGATGTTGAGGCTTTTGTCTCCGGCGATCCCGCGGGAAATGTTCGTTTGTTTGGAGGCGCGGTGAAACATTCATTTATAGAAGGCGGATTGCTTCGTCCGTCGGCCGCTGTTCGTCTGCACGGCACAATGCTGACCGGAGTAAGCGATCTTGATCTTTTTACCTACGGAGCGGACCTTTCGGTCAGCTATAAGGTGCCTTTTCTGACTCCTTATGCCGGGGCCAGTTACGTTCAGATCGAGGGTAGCGAAAATATTGATGCTGTTGATCTTGACGATGTTTCGGAGGGTGAAACCCGTTATTTTGTTGGTGGCCGTTTCAGTCTCGGTTTCATAAATTTTGTCGGCCAGGCCGATTTTTCCGAAGTTGATATCTACACTTTGAGAGCTAATATAGGATTTTAAATTTGTAAGAATTAACATTGAGATTTTCTAATACTGCTGGGAGGTAGTTGATAATGGTAGAAGAAGCACAGTATATTTATTTTTTTGGTGGTGGCGACGCTGAAGGTAGCGCGGAGCTTTCCCATCTGCTTGGTGGAAAAGGTTCCAACCTTGCCGAAATGAGCCGGATTGGAATTCCAGTTCCACCGGGATTCACGATTTCGACCGAAGTTTGCCGTGATTATTACGCAAACGATAGAAATTATCCCGAGGAACTCGATCAGATGGTCGATGAATATTTGGCCCGCGTTGAGGATTTGATGGGCAAAAAATTTGGTGACCCCGAAGATCCGCTGTTGTTCAGTGTACGTTCGGGTGCCCCGGTAAGTATGCCCGGAATGATGGACACGGTTCTTAACCTCGGTCTTAACGACGAAACCGTTGAAGGGCTGAAAAAACAGTCTAATGATCCTCGTTTCGCCTATGACTCATACCGGCGTTTTGTTCAAATGTACGGTAATGTTGTAAAAGGTATTGAGGGCGACATTTACGAGGAACTGATTGATGAGAAGAAGGAAGAGGTTGGTGTTGAAAAAGACACCGATCTTACTGCTGAAGACTGGAAAGATATGGTCCGGGCTTTCAAAGATGTTTACAAAGATGAAACCGGTGAAGAGTTCCCGGATGACCCCATGGAGCAGCTCTGGGGCGGAATAACCGCCGTATTTGAATCCTGGAACAACGACCGGGCCATCAAATGGCGCGAAATTAATAATCTACCCGATGACGTGGGTACTGCCGTTAACGCTCAGGTTATGGTTTACGGTAACATGGGCGATGATTGTGCTACCGGTGTTGCTTTTACCCGTGACCCCGCCAACGGTAATAAACAGCATGTTGGTGAATGGCTTCCCAACGCCCAGGGTGAGGACGTTGTATCCGGTGTTCGCACCCCCCACCCCCTGAATGAATACGAAAGAGAAAAAAGTGGGCTTGAGGGTTTTTCCACTCTTGAAGAAGAGATGCCCAAAGCTTACGATGAACTTGAAGATGTCTTTAACACGCTGGAAAATCACTACAAGGAGATGCAGGATATAGAGTTTACAGTTCAGAATCGTGAACTGTTTATCCTTCAGACCCGGACCGGTAAACGCACGGCAATGGCCATGGTAAAAATCGCCCATGACTTTGCCGAAGAGGACATCATAACCCGTGAAAAAGCTCTGGACCGGATTGAAGCCAACCGTCTGGACCAGCTTTTGCACCCCATGATTGCTGATAGAGCTCGCGATGAAAACGAAGCAATTGCCGTCGGTCTCGGAGCCAGCCCCGGTGCCGCGGTTGGTCAGATAGTATTTGACGCCGACGAAGCCGAGGACTGGGTTGCCAGCGGCAAGAAGGTTCTTCTTGTTCGCCGTGAGACTTCTCCCGATGATATCGGTGGTATGAACGTTGCCGAAGGTATTCTTACTTCCCGTGGTGGAGGTACCTCGCACGCTGCGGTTGTTGCCCGTGGTATGGGTAAACCCTGTGTCGCCGGTTGTGGTGCTATTAACATTGATTACGATAAGAAACAGTTCAGCGTTGACGGCGAGGTTTACGAAGAAGGTGCCTGGCTTACTCTTGATGGTAGCAGCGGTGAGGTATTTTCCGGTCAGTTAGAAATGGAAGAAGCCAAAGTTACCGGCGAATTTGAAACCGTTATGGAATGGGCAGATGGTTATCGCGAGCTTGGAGTTCGCGCTAATGCCGATACTCCCGATGATGCTGCAGCCGCCCGCAAGTTTGGCGCTGAAGGTATTGGTCTTTGTCGCACCGAGCACATGTTCTTTGAGGAGGGACGCATCGATCACGTTCGCAAAATGATCCTTGCTGCCCCCGACGTCCAGCAATACAGGCTGGAGAAGGAGATGCTCGAGGATGAGATCGAAACAGCTCAGGAAAGTCAGATGGAGGATCTTAATGCCGAACTTGCAGAGGTTGAGGCCAAGCTGGACGAAGTGATGCCCAATTATCGCGAAGCCCTGGATGCTCTTTTGCCCATGCAGCGCGATGACTTTATCGGCATATTCAAAGCGATGGATGGCCTGCCGGTCACGGTTCGCCTGCTTGATCCGCCGCTTCACGAATTTTTACCCCACGAAGAGAATGAAAAACAGCGTATTGCCGATCAGTTTGATATTTCGGTTGAAGAGATTAACCGTCTTGTCCGTAAACTGACCGAATTCAACCCGATGCTCGGTCACCGTGGTTGCCGGATGGGAATTTCTTATCCGGAAGTTCCGACCATGCAGGCTCGGGCAATAATGGAGGCTGCTGTTGAAGTGGCCAAAGAAGGCGTTGAAGTGATCCCGGAAATCATGATTCCGCTGGTCAGTATCTCGCAGGAACTTGAGATTCTGCGCGAACTCGTCGACGACGTGGTTCAGGAGGTTCTTCGCGAATCGGATGTCACGATTGATTATAAAATCGGGACAATGATTGAACTTCCCAGGGCAGCTCTCAGGGCTGGCGATATTGCCAAAAACGCCGAGTTTTTCTCCTTCGGAACCAACGACCTGACCCAGACAACATTTGGGATCAGCCGTGATGACGCGACAATGTTCCTCGAACATTACCGTCACGAAGGTATCCTGGAGAAAGACCCCTTTGCAGTTCTCGATCAGGAAGGTGTAGGCGAACTGATTGAAATAGCCGTTGAACGTGGTCGCAGTGCCCGAGAAGGTTTGAAAGTCGGTATCTGCGGTGAACATGGCGGAGAACCTTCTTCCGTCAAGTTCTGTCACCGGGCTGGATTGAACTATGTAAGTTGTAGTCCGTTCCGTGTTCCGATCGCCCGCATCTCTGCCGCTCAGGCTGCAGTAGACGTGGAAGAAGACCTGACCTCTTACTAAAAGAGAGTCAGTTTTGAAAAAAGACCGCGTGCAAACGCGGTCAATATTAAAAGAGCCCTCCCGCAATAAGCGGCGAGGGCTCTTTTTTTTATTCCAGATTCAAACCAGATTTTACTACAGAGGCTGAGCAGACAAGGGGCAAAAGCAATAGCAAAACAAAATTCAAAGGCTGTTTTACCACAGAGGTCCCAGAGGAAAAACCGGAAAAAGTAAAACACGAATAAGCGAATTGACGGGCAAGCGAAGAGGAGAAGCGAGGCAAATTCTAAATCTGTGTACTGCAAGGCTAAAAATCAACAGCCCATCTGTTTTTTGACAGGATTAACAGGATAACTTTAAACGCAGAAAAAATTAACTACTGCTATTTATTTTTTTGCTCGACATTCTGTCTAAATAGACGTTGAGGTTGAGATTACGTTTCTCACTCTGCGTTTTTTGCGTTTCCCAAATTAGTTGATTTTTAAGTTGTAGTTAATTCCAATCAGATGTTATCAGATTTAATCCGTGAGCTCACTGCCGTTGACTTAGATTCTACCCTTTTAAAATGTTTTGAATTCCTCCGTGTTCCTCTGTGACCTCTGTGGTAAAAGTCGTTGACGTTGATTTAGATTTTACGGTTACCACTTGTCTGCCTTTTTCCTTTGCGGTAAAAAGATGCTGTAGACTTTAAAAGTTAGTGTTTCGGACAGCGCTCGGTAGGTTCTGTCCCTGTGAGGAAGGGAATACGTTTTGTCTTCGGGCAGCGGGGAGTGGCCAGGTAACCGGTTTCCAGGTCTATATTTGTGTAGGTGATTCCTTCGGGGACGGAAAAGTTCCGGCGAGGGATATCCTTGAAGATAGAGTTAAGAGTTTCATGCCAGAAATCTCCGGCAACCACCCCACCGCTCATGCCATGTCCCAGCGAACGGTTGTTGATGTCATAGCCGAACCAGCTCCCGAAAACTAACCGGGGAGTATAACCGATAAACCAGGCGTCGCGATATTGATTGGTGGTTCCGGTTTTTCCGGCGATAAGACGTTTAACTGCTCTTCCCACCCGGCGGCCGGTGCCTTCTTCAACAACCCCTTCCAGCAGGCTGGTTATCAGGTAGGCGATTTGCGGGCTGATGACTTCCCGCCGAAACGGAAAATTTCTTTCAAGGAGGTTTCCTTCCCGGTCCCGGACTTCTTTTATATAAATAGAACTGGTTAATATTCCCTGGTTGGCAAAAACGCTGTAAACACGGGTTAGTTCCTCGAGGTTCATGCCGTGTTTGAGTCCGCCAAGAGCGAGTGACATGTGTTCGGTCAGGGGAGTGTTAATTCCAAGTTTTTTTGCATATCTAATTACTTTTTTAGTGCCAAGTTCATTCATAAGTGCTACACTGGCAACATTAAGACTGTGTATTAAAGCCTCTCTCAGTGTCACCTCACCATAATAGCGGCGGCTGTAATTGCTCGGTACCCAGCGCCCCTGGGGAGTATTAAAATATAAGGGCCGATCCTGTATTTTGCTGGCCGGTGTATAACCGTTATCAAGCGCCGCCGCGTATAAAACCGGTTTAAAGGCGGAACCTGGTTGCCGGCGGGATTGAGTGGCCCGGTTAAATTGATTGCCGGTGTGCCAGCGATGGCCACCGACCACGGCCAGTATATCTCCGTTCTGGGGATGCCTGAGTATTGCTGCACCCTCTACCAGTTCTTCTTCTGGCTGGCGGGGGATTTCTTCGGCCGTGTCAGGAAGGTTTCCTTGCTTTATATTAAATTTAAGAAGATAATCATACATCTTTTCTTCCAGTAGTTTCTGGTAATCCATATTCAAGGTTGTATGAACTTCGAGTCCGCCTCTATATAACATATCGCGACCGTATTTTTTTATTAATTTTGTTCGGATATTTTCAACGAAATAACCGGCAGCACGAACATCAGTTTTTTGTTGTTCTAATTTCTTATGCTGTCTGCTTTCAAATTTTTTCCAGAATTCCCGGTGCATTTTGTTAATATTTTCTTTTTGAATAAAACCCTGTTTTGCCATCATATTTAAAACGGTTCTATGTCTATTTTTTGTCAGTTCCGGGTTGCGCAGCGGCGAGTAAAGGCTGGGAGCCTGGGGAAGTCCGGCCAGCATCGCAGCTTCAACGGTATTTATGTCCCGGGCTGATTTGCCAAAATAGACCTGTGATGCAGCTTCCACACCATAGGCCCCGGCTCCAAAATATATTTTATTAAAATAGCGCTCCAGTATCTCTTTTTTGGTATAAGTTCTTTCGATTTTCAGGGCCAGAAGCGCTTCCCGCATTTTTCTTTTAAAGGTCTGGCGGGGGTTTAGGAACAGTACTTTCGCCAGTTGCTGAGTTATGGTGCTTCCACCCTCCACAATTCTACCGGCAGCGATGTTTTTTATCGCAGCGCGGGCAATCCCCTGGAAATCTATGCCCTGGTGTTGGAAAAATCGGTTGTCTTCAATGGCGATAACTGCCTCTATAAGTTCCGGTGGTAATTCGGAAATATCAACCAGTTCCCGCTTTTCTTCATAAAATGTGGCAATTACCGTTCCCTTTCTGTCGTATATCTTTGTCGGCAGGTTCCATTCTTCAGAATTATAATCTTCAAGAGGAGCAAGGGAGGGAAGATCGCCGTGAAAAGAAATTATCAGTCCGAGTCCGGAGCCTAAAAAGAGGCAAAAAAGACTGAACAGAGAAAGAACTCCCCAGAAAATCACACTCTGAAACAGTTTTTTATTGCGTCTGTAGATACGATTATGATTGTAGTCCATTAAAAACACCAGTCATTATCCCGGTAAGGTGGTCTTTTAACCTTTATTATTGTAACATTAACGTCGATACAATTATAGAGGCTGTCGCATAGCTGATTTGTTTTAAGAATTGATTTTGGATTGGGATTTGTTTTTTCATTTTAATGGGAGAGGTGTTCGAATTGAGGAAAAATATTTTATTGATTGTTTTGTTGCTGTCCAGTATATTTCTGGGAGGTTGTCTGGCCGGGAATATTAAAGGCCAGGTAATAGATACCCGGGATCGGCCGGTGGTTGGAGCAATAGTGACAACTGATCCGCCGACTCACTCGGTAAGGACTACCGAACACGGTTATACTCTTAAAGCTGTACCGGTTGGGGAGTATGTTATTGAGGCTCAAAAACCCGGTTATCAACGCGGGAAAGAAAGGGTGCTGGTTCAGTTCAGCAGCACGACAGATGCGGACATTCAAATCGAGAAAAAATAGGCGCTGCTATTTATGTGGGGGAATATTTCTGCTTTTTCTTATTGCCCCTGCAATAGTCTCAGCGGCGCCCCTGAAAGTTCAGCGAGGGGATACTTTTTTGCTTGAACGCAAAACTATCTCTCCTTTTCATCGTTGGGAGGCAGAGGATTACACCCCCCAATACCTTCAACTTGTGTCACGATATTCTGATGATGCCAATCAAACTTATCGTTTTGTTTTTAAGGCCGTTGGCCGGGGAGAAGACACTGTCGTTCTGCGTCAGTTTCGGCAAACAGCATTTATCACCGAACCCGTTGGAGATTATAAAATTCGGGTTTCAATACTTGAACCAAAAACAGTGACAGGGCCACAGGATTTTTCTGTTGCTGCGTCTGCCCCCGACCTTGAGTTGGATGTGAATACATCTTCGCGTGGAAACAGTAACGAGGGGAGTCCGGAGGGGAGTCTGCAAAAAGATATTGTGGCTGAAGTGGAAGCATTGCTCGATCTGGAGCGTTTTTCTGCCGCCCGAAAAATTATAAATGAACAGATAAATGAAACACAGGATTCTGTAAAAAAGAAATGGCTGGAAAAATTAGCCGGCAGTTATTTTATGGCAGGAGATTATGAAGCTGCCATTGATCAGTGGCGCAGGCTTATAGAGGAATTTCCCGACGGGAACCGTGCCGGCTGGCTTTTATCCATGGCCGAAGCCTACCGCAAAATTAATGAGGATGATCAAGCCCAGCTCTTATTAATGCGGATCCGCTTCCGACATCGTCAGAGCTCCATCTGGCCACAGGCAATGCGTGAGCTGGCCGTAATAGCGACCGAACGTGACGAATACGAGCATGCTCGAGAGGTCCTGGAGGAAGTTGTTTCCGTATATGATGCCAACCGCTATCCGGAAACTGTTCTGGAGCTGGCCCGGCTTTATGATCACCAGCCAATCCTGAGGGATTACTCCAGGGCTGTCGGTTATTACAGAGAAGCGGCGGCGGTTCTGGAAAAAAAGAAACCCGAGCAGGCTAAAAAAGCACGACGCCGTGCAGATTACCTAATAGAGAATTATAT
>CAYTSZ010000096.1:0-8019 GCA_964440635.1 uncultured bacterium | reverse complement strand
ATGTTTTTGACAGAAGTTCAGGCCAGCCAGTGCTTTTCAGGTATCGCTGAAACAGGGCCAATCCTCCCCGGGAGGTCAGCCGCTCATCTGTGGGTTGGATATCATGGATTTTAAGCTTGGAATTAGACGTTTTGTCTGGCATAATTCTTTCACCCTTTGGGTTGATTTTGGCGTTTGTCTAAACGCCTTTGAATATATGGTTTCAACCCAAAGGGTACCATTTTATTCCCTTTTTGTAGACCAAAAATCGCTCAACTTAGGTATCAGATTTTGAGATTGGGTTTTTACAATTTTATATTTGTCTAAAAACTGTCTTTTGTGATTTTTTTCACAGATTTTTTCGCGCCGGCCACGCTGAGTCTTTTCATCCCTGCTCTTAATTTCTTTCTCTCCGCAGCCTGCTTTTAATTAATACTGGCACAAAAATTGCTTATTCTATGGAGTGGGACGTAGAAAATAAAACAGACTGCTATCAGGAGTGAAATGAAATGGAAACTATAACCGCCGATATTAACTGGAAGAGCGTTTTTCAGGGCGTCTCCTCCCAGCTTCAGGAGGGGCTGGTTGTTACTGACGCCTGCCTGGATGGCGAAGGCCCTCGTGTGCAGCGTGTGAATGAGCAGTTTGAAGAAATGTTTGGTTTTTCCAATCAGAAAATAACAGGTCGTCCGCTGCTGATGCTCCTGGATTACAAACGGGGAGAAACGATTCTGTCAGATCTTCGTGACCACATCGGCGGGGGAGAACCCCATCGTTTTGTTTTATACGAGGGCAATCACAGCACACCCTGGCTGGATTGCAGGTGTTTCCCGGTTAAAGATGATGAAGGGCGATTGAGCAACCTCGTCTTCATGTTTAAAGAAAAAGAGGAGCGGGGGGATAACAAACAGCTTCAGTATATGGCTTATTATGATTCGCTTACCGGCCTGCCCAACCGTCATCTTTACCAGGCCCGACTGGAGTTGGCCCTGGGAGGAGCTTCCCGGGCCGGCTCGAAAGTGGCGGTTTTATTTGTTGATCTGGATGGATTTAAAAATGTGAATGATGAACTCGGCCACCAGCTCGGGGATCATTTTTTGAAAGTGCTTTCCCAGCGTCTGCAAAGCTCTATTCGCAGCAGTGATACCGTGGCCCGGATGGGGGGAGATGAGTTTGCATTTATCTTCACGGATATAGACAGCAAGCAGGATATCTATCCGCTTGCCGAGAAGGTCAGAAAGGAGATTGAAAAACCGATTAAAATAGGGGACGAAGAAGAATGGGCGGTGGGAGCCAGTATAGGGGTGTCTTATTATCCCGAGGACGGAGAAACGTCGACCGCTTTGCTGGAACGGGCAGATCATGCCATGTATCGGACCAAAAAATGCGGGGGCGGGGATATAGATTTTTACTCGGTCAACAGTTATTCCTCCGATTCTAAAGCAGGCCGCCTGCGGGGCAAGTTTCTGGAAGCTCTGGATAAAAATGAGTTTGTTATTCATTATCAGCCGGAGGTAGATATTGCCACCGGAAAAATTATGTATCTGGAAGCATTAATCCGTTGGGATCAGCCGAACGAAGGACTCCTTTTTCCCGGCCAGTTTTTAGTTCGCAGTGAAATGATTGGAATGTTGAGTAAAATTGAAGAATGGGCTCTGGCCCGTATATGTCGCCAGGTTACTGGCTGGCAGAAAAAGCACAAGGATGTTCCGGCGGTAAGTATTAATCTCAGTGGAGAAAGCCTGCTTCATCGAGATATGCTGGAAATGGTTCCCAGGATAGTTTGGCGCTCGGGGACCGATCCGAAATTGCTGCAGGTGGAACTTTCCGAGCCGGATGCTCTGCGGGATATAGATTTTGCGGTTTCGGAATTCGAGCGTCTGAATGTGCTCGGGGTGAAAACCTGTCTTGATCATTTTGGAACTCAGCTTTCTTCTTTAAAACATCTTGATCTTTTTCCGGTCGATAAGTTAAAACTTGCCACCGACCTTGTAAAAGAAATTCCGAGCGATAAGAATGCGGTTCTTATTGCTAAAAATGTGATTAAATCAGGCCGGTTAAGCGGTCGGGAGGTTCTTCCCGTGGGCGTGGAAAACAATTTGCAGTTGAAATTTTTTAAAGATAACGGATGCTCGCTCATGCAGGGTAATATCTTTTCTGCCCCCCGGGATTCCCGGGATATAGAGGAATTAATTAAACCGGCGAAAATATATGCCGGTGTGGCCTGAGATATTTTTAGTTGCCCACATTGTTAAACAGGGAGCGCAAACAGTTTTTCTTTCAAACTTCTATTGCAATTGGTATCAGTTCTGTTAATATTATTAAAACTCGTGGTGATTTGGGGCCTATTGCGGCCACGTAAAAGAAACAGCTAAAAAGCCGGTCCTTTCGAGGCCTGACTTTTTAGTTTTTCTTTTACTTTCCCTGCCCTATTTTCACCTCTCATAAAATTTAAGGAGGAGTAAATATGAACGAGTCACAAGAATATGGATTTGAAACCCGATCTCTGCATGCCGGTTATGAACCGGATCCAAAGACCGGTTCCTGCGCGGTGCCCATTTATCAGACCACTTCCTATCACTTCAAGGATACCGAACATGCTGCCGGCCTTTTTTCACTTGAAGAACCGGGTAATATCTATGCGCGAATGATGAATCCGACCACTGATGTTCTGGAAAAAAGGGTCACCGCTCTGGAGGGGGGAGTGGGAGCAGTTGCTTTCTCCAGCGGGATGTCGGCGATTACCGCCGCCTGCCTGACTCTGTTAAACAGTGGCGATCATATTGTTGCTACAAGCGGTCTTTACGGGGGAACTTTTACCCTTTTTTCACAGACGTTTCCGACCAAGATGGGGATAGACGTTTCCTTCACGGAACGGGATACTCCTTCTGAGTTTGAAGATAAAATTAATGATAATACAAAACTTATTTATCTGGAAACCCTGAGTAATCCCCGGTTGACTGTTCCTGATTTTAAGGCAATCGTCACCATGGCCCACAAGCATGGGCTTCCGGTGATGGTCGATAATACTGTCGCCACTCCGGTCCTCTGCCGCCCTTTTGAACACGGAGCTGATATTGTTGTTCATTCGCTGACAAAATATCTCGGTGGTCACGGCAATAGTCTCGGTGGCGTTATTGTGGGCAGTGGGAATTTCGACTGGGAAGCCAGCGGCCGGTTTGATGAACTTGTTAAGCCGGATCCTGCCTACCACGGTCTGAGTTTTACCGAACATTTTGGTTCCGCCGCCTATGTGGCCCGGGCCCGGACCCGGATCCTGCGTGATCTTGGCGGCTGTATCAGTCCCATGAACTCGTTTTTGATAATCCAGGGCCTGGAAACCCTGTCTTTGCGGATGGAAAAACACTGCGCCAATGCTCAGAAGATAGCTGATTTTCTTTCCGACCACAGCGCTGTTGATCGGGTCATATATCCCGGTCTTAAATCCCATCCCAGCCATGATACGGCCTCCCGCTACCTTGAGGGTGGTTTTGGTAGCATGGTTGGATTTGGTATTAAAGGCGGGCTTGATGCCGGGAGCGAGTTTATTGAAAATCTGGAACTTTTCAGTCACCTGGCCAATATTGGTGATGCCCGCAGTCTGGCCATCCATCCCGCCAGTACAACCCACCAGCAGTTAAGTGAAAAAGAACAGCTTCGTTCGGGTGTCACACTTGATTTTGTCCGTCTTTCCATAGGTATAGAGAACTTTGAAGATTTAATTGCTGATCTTGATCAGGCGCTGCAGGCGGCGCTTTGAAAGTTGTGAATAGATAATGTCCGAAAAGAAATCAGTTGGAATAGTGAAGACTGAAACCTGGACTTTTGCCCGCCCTCCCGAAAGGCTGAAGTTGCGCTGCGGGGAAGAGCTGGGTCCCATAGATGTGGCTTATGAAACTTACGGTGAGTTAAACGAGGAGGGGGATAATGCCATATTGATCTGTCATGCCTTAACCGGTGATGCCCATGTGGCCGGGAAAAATTCACCCGAAGACAGAAAACCGGGCTGGTGGGATCTGATGGTCGGGCCGGGCAAACCGATAGACACAAAAACATATTTTGTCATCTGCTCCAACTGCCTCGGCGGCTGTCAGGGCACAACCGGTCCGGCCTCCATTAATCCCGAGACCAATGAACCCTACGGGCTTGATTTTCCGATGGTCACCGTCGAGGATATGGTGAAAGTTCAGCACGCTCTTGTTACCCGTCATCTGGGTGTGAAAAAACTTCTTAGTGTTATTGGTGGTTCATTCGGTGGGATGCAGGTTCTTCAGTGGGCAATCGATTACCCCCAGATGATAACCAGTGCTCTGCCCATAGCCAGCAGCGCTCGGCTGAGTGCTCAGGCGATAGCTTTTGACGAAGTGGGTCGCCAGTCCATATATAGTGATCCAAACTGGAACGACGGTGACTACTACGATTCTGAGCCGCCTCACCGCGGCCTGGCCGTGGCCCGGATGGTCGGCCACATCACCTATCTCAGCGATCGTTCGATGCGGGAAAAATTTGGTCGTTCGCTCCAGGATAGAAAAACAGTCGGTTATGATTTTGGCCCGCCGGATTTCCAGGTGGAAAGTTATCTGCGTTACCAGGGGGACAGTTTTGTTCGCCGGTTTGATGCCAACAGTTACCTGTATATGACAAAAGCGATGGATTATTTCGATCTGTCGGAAAATCACGGTTCACTTATTGAAGCATTTGAGTTCGTTGATAGCAGTTTTCTGGTTCTTTCTTTTACAGGGGACTGGCTGTTTCCCACCTATCAATCCCAGGATATTGTCCGCGCTCTGCATGCTAATGCAGTGCCGGCCAGTTTTTGTGAGATAGAATCTGATTACGGGCACGATGTTTTTCTGCTCGATCATCCGGCCTTAAACAGGACAATCAGTGGTTTTCTTTCCCAGGTTTACACTACGGTGGGTGAGTCCGATGCGTCTTGATTATCATTTTATCGAACAGCATATTCCCGAGGGAGCCAGGGTGCTGGATTTGGGTTGTGGTAACGGGGCATTGGTGGAAAAACTAATTCAGGAGCGCAATGTAGACGGTATCGGGATTGAAATAGATGAACAGTCTGTCCAGGAATGTATAAACCGGGGGGTGCCGGTCTATCATGGCGATATGCTGGAGGGAATCACGATGTTTGAAGAGGATTCTTTTGATGCGGTAATTTTAAGCCGCACCCTGCAGCAGTCACTGGACCCCGGCCGCCTAATTTCTGAAATTATGCGGGTCGGAGAGCGGGGAATCATTAGTTTCCCCAATTATGGTTACTGGCCCCTGCGGTTAAAATTTCTGTTTGGCGGGAAAATGCCCCGCAGTCAGAATTTTCCCCATCCCTGGTATGAATCGCCCAATATACATCTGCTGACCGTAAAAGATTTCACCAATTTTTGTTCTATTAACAATCTGGAAATTATTGATAAAATATTTTTTAGTTCCGCCTACTATCAACTCCCGTCCCTTGCCGCCAATCTTTTTGCGGCCCTGGCAGTTTTTGTAATTAAAAAATAATTGCATTTATTCTGGTCAGGCAGTATATTTTACTTAAAGGGATTATAATGCAGGGATTAAAGTTCCACTAAATTTACCGGGAGTTGATTTCAAGTGGAAGAGATATATCCGCGTATATTTGTAGGAGATAGTGAGGATTGTTTCTACGACCAGAGATCCGAGTGGGCGGTTATTCACGCCTGTCAGAAACCCTGCCATCACGGCCAGCTTCAGTACGATGGTGAGCCGCCGGTAGATCATCCTGATTACCTGATGTTCACCCGGATTAATCATCTTTATCTGAATTTCCCCAATCCCATTAAACCGTTTGTGGAAGAGAAAATTTTTATTGAAGGATCATACTTTATTCACAACAGCTACCCCCGGTTTAAAATTCTCGTCCACAGCAGCAGCGGGGTTTCCCGCGGCCCGGCCCTGGCCCTGGCTTATCTGGCGGCTTCCCATAAAATCTCCTCCGAAAATTACAGTGCGGCCAGAGATGATTTCAAAGAACTTTATCCCGCTTACGACCCCTCCCCGGGACTCGATAAATACCTGACAAACAACTGGAACGAAATATTCAGAGAACAGTAATAGTAAGGGTCAGACACTACGATTTACGTTTTTGTGGAGTTATGATAAATTTGGGGGAAGGTGATATTAATGGTAAATCGTAGTGTCTGACCCTTTAAGGAGTGGTCACGTTGAGTGATTACAGTGAGACGCTGAAAGAATATACAAAACCGGCCGATGATCTGGTTGGAGTAGAGGAGCGGGGCTTGCGCTGCCGGGCCTGCGGACATACATGTCTGGTCAAAGAGGGGAAGAGTGGTATCTGTCAGATGAGATACAACGAGGGGGGCAAGCTGCATGTTCCCTGGGATTATGTTTCCAGCCTTAATGTGGATCCTATGGAGAAAAAACCTTTTTTCCACGCTCTACCCGGTCAGAGAGCCCTTTCCTACGGTATGCTGGGCTGTAATATGCAGTGTCCATACTGTCAAAACTGGCAAATTTCCCAGGCCGGCCGCGATCCTGAAGCGCAGGTTATGCCCCGGGAGATTAAACCGGAAGAAATAATCAGCCAGGCCGTAAGTTCCGACGTTGATGTTGTGGTCGCCACCTATAACGAACCTCTTATCACCAGCGAGTGGAACCGGACTGTTTTTGAACTTGCCCGCGAGGAAGATATGGTCACCGGTTATGTTTCCAACGGTTATGCTTCTCCCGAGGTCCTGGAGTATCTGCGCCCGGTTACCGATCTGTTTAATGTTGATTTTAAAACCTGTACTCCCGAGCATTACAAGAAACTCGGCGGTAACGTGGAAGTTGTTAAAGACAGCATAAAACGTATCTTTGAGATGGGGTTCCATTTGGAAATTATTACCCTGCTGGTTCCCGGCCAGAGTGACGATCCGGAAGAGATTAAAAGGCTGGCTGATTTCTTGCTTTCTGTCTCTCCAGATATACCCTGGCACCTGACCGCTTTTCGTGGCGCCTATAAATGGCGGGATAAAAGTTCCACCTCCGCCGATACATTGCAGCGCGCTTATCAGGCGGCCCGGGATGCGGGGATGAAACATGTTTATTGCGGCAATCTGCCCGGCCGGCTTGAGGATGCGGAAAACACCCGCTGCCCCGAATGCGGCGAGTTGCTTATTTCCCGCCTCGGTTATTCAATCAGGGAAAACAGGTTGGACGGAAACAGATGTCCGGGCTGTGGTTGTGAGATCTACGGCAGGTTTGTAAAGTAAACGCGCTCGGAAATGGATTTAAAACCCTGGTTTTTGTAGAATTTACGGGCATTTGTGTTCTGGCTGTTTACTTTTAACTCCACGTATTCGACCCCGCTGCTTTTAAGATGCTCGAGTCCTTTTTGCAGCAGCAGCCCGCCCAGCCCCTGTCCGGTATATTCGGGGTGGATCTGGATGTAAGCGATGGAACCACATTTTTTTTTGGCGGGAAAAGAATCGGCAAGTTCGTTTGCGCAGACTATACCTACCGTCCTGTTTTTATAAGTAAGTATCCGGCTGTAATAATTCGGTCGGGGAGCCAACTGCACCAGCCAGTCCCGGTAGAGTTTTTTTGCCTTCTGGCGGGGATAACCGGGAAAATCAAGCAGATGCCCGCCTTCGTAATGGAAAATAAATTCTTCCAGCGCCCCTCTGCTGATATCGGGTAGTGGTTTCAACTGGAAATCCGGGGGGATGGTATAATTTCTTTTATAATCCGCCGGGTCAATATACAATAAATTTTCGCTTCCGGCCGGGGTGAACATTTTTCCATAAAGTTCCAAAGCAGCCCGGTTCTGGCGCGGCTGTTGAAAAATAATCTGGCCATCACTTTTTTCTTGCAGTATTTTTTCCAGTATATTTTTTCTTATTTCGTTATCGTTATCAGCAATTAATTCCCAGTTTGTGTAATATATTTTACGGTCCAATGTCCGGCTGTGGAGAAGGTTTTTGTTTGTTTTGATCCAGCCGACCGGTCTATAATTTTTCAAACAGACAAAAAAATCCGCGAAATCCGTTTTTTTCAGGCTGTTTT
>CAYTSZ010000095.1:0-8135 GCA_964440635.1 uncultured bacterium | reverse complement strand
GTTTATACGAGCTGGATTTACGTCGTTTTTTGCAGTGTTCTCCCCCTATGTTTTATACCCAAACTTCAACAGACATGAAAAGCGGTGGACAGTTTTCCGAGAGGATGAAAAGTTCCATCATACTCCCCACAGCGCACCCTGGCAAATCAATAATCAACACCGCCGCACGTGAGGAACTTCTTCGTCACTTCATCAACTACACTACACCAGGGGCCAAAATAACTGCGGTAACGGCGGGAATAAATCCGCTTGAATTCGCTTATCCCCGCAAAGCTGGCAGGGATCAGATTCAAAAATCAAAATGGATTCCGGGAGGAGGCGTGGAACACCAAAAAATCCGGGGTTCGCGTCTTGGAAACACGTGAAATTTAAAACTTTTAAAAATAATTTTAACGCGTACGCGTTATTTTAAAAGCGGTACAAACCCGGTCTATGATGTTGCATACGTCCGGACAGTAATGATTTATACCACCTTTGACAAACCATTCGAGTTTAACCGGCAGTATCTTCATAATTCAAAATAATTCTTTCCAGGGTGAGCTTTTTCTTAAGAAATCGGCAAATTTCTTAACATTTTCGTTCTGCATCTCTTCCAGTTCTGACCGGGTTGTTTCATCTTCCGGCTGAAAGAAACAGGTAGGGTCTTCTTCGAGGTAGTCGCCTGTATGATGATAGGCCAGCGCGCGACAGCCGCCGCAGGTATTCTTGTAGTAACACTTCCCGCATTTCCCCTTGAGATTATCGCGGGAGCGCAGCTCTTTAAATATCTGGTTATTCTCCAGTATTTCAGAAAAAGGAGTCTCCCGTATATTCCCGCATTTAACTTCGCTGTCCAGCAGATGCACACAGGGAGCAACTTCGCCTTCGGGAGTTATACCGGCATATCCTTTACCCGCCTGGCAGCCCAACTGTTTTATGGCTATATTAAGACCCAACCACCCTTTTTCAAAAAACCTGGAAGAAGCAAAAAAAGGCGTGAAACTTATATAACTTAAATAATTTTCCCTTAAAAAAGGATGTATTTTTTCTTTCATATCATCGCGGTCAAAAAGAAGTTCCTTTAAATTTCCTCCCTCCCCCCTGGGTACAAACGGCGAACGGAGTATGGGTATATTCTTTTCCTTTGTATATTCCCCGAGTTCTTTAAGTCCATCCAAATTATTCTTGCTTATTGTCGTCACAAAAAAATACGGAACGTCATACTCCCGGCATAATTCAGCCTTATTAATGGTTATTGCAGCCCTGTCGTCTCTTCCCTTGCCGTGTATTTCCTGATTTAAAGAATTAAGGGAAAAAACAAATACTATTTTCCCCGATGTAATCTCTTTTATCTCCAACAAATTTTCTTTATTTAAGAGTGTCCCGTTCGTGTTTATAAATGACCACTGCCCTAAAGATGCGTTGTACTTAAGAATTTCCCTGTAGTCGTCCCGGAGCATAAATTCGCCGCCTGAAAAAGCCACAGCAGATTTTGAAGAATATTTTTTGACTTCATCAAGTACGAGATGTTTAACTTCATCTGTATCAAGCTCCGGACCGGGTAACGGCCCATCGGTTTTACTCATACAGTATGCGCAGTCGAGATTGCATTCTCTTGTAGTTTCAAAATAACATAAAAAAAATTTATCAAACATATTCAGTTCTCCCAAATCAAGTGTGGATAACGGATAAAGGGGTAGAAGGCACCGTCCGCCACTTATAAACTGTTGTGAGCTTAAAACTCAGACGGAATGGGTAACGGACGACAACATAAGAAATTGTTTTTTGATAACTTCAACCTGCTTAGATTATAGACCCTTTCCGCTGGAGATTCAAGCATATTCAGACTGTATTTTAGCCGCTTTTGTCAGGATTACATACCACTTTCTTATATCCTTCCACTCCCCTATCTAACTGTTTATTCTCCCCTTCCGCATTCGGGGGTTTTTCCAGCAATATCCTTGTTACCCGGGGCATTTACTTCCCTCCAGCCGGTACGGAAAAGCCCCCCCTTTTTTCAGCAATCTGTCTGATAGTCTGTGAAACAGTATAGCGTCGACCTTTTCTACTGATAAAGGAAAAACCGGAGGACCACAGGGAAGCGACCCTGCCCATGCGCAGGGTAAACCAACCACAGGCACCTGTGGTTGCCCGTCGGGGTAATGGATACGGCACGTAGAGAATGAATTGGTCGGAACGTGAGAGGTTCCGTTTCGTTCAGAAAAGAACGAGTCGCCGGAGGAGTCCGTAGTAACGATGAGATAGGGTGTCTCCGATCAAGAACCGTTTAACTTAGGTTATATTTATTCTTTTTTTAACAGCTCCCGGAAATACTCTGGGGAGATTATCGGGACGTCATTTTCATTGGCGGCATTTATTTTGTTGTTGCCGGGATTTTCTCCGGCCACCACGTAGTCGGTGTTGGAACTTACGCTGGAGACGGCGCGGCCACCGGCTTCCTCTACCAGCCTTTTGGCTTCTTTGCGGGTTAAATCTTCCAGTGAACCGGTGAAAACCAGTTTGAGATCTTCCAGCGGACCGGTTTTCTCCGGTTTTTTCGGTGGCTGAGGTTGCACGCCATTTTCCAGCAGGCGCTCGACTATATTTCGATTTTTTTCCTCGCCGAAGAACTCAACCACGCTGCGGGAGACCTCGGGGCCGATCTCTTTGATTTCTTCCAGCTCCTCTTCGTCGGCGTCCATTATTTTTTCCAGGCTGCCAAAGCTGCGGGCCAGCAGCCCGGCGACGTGGGCACCCACATTGTGGATACCCAGGGCATAGATGAAACGGCGCAGACTGGTTTTTTTACTGTCTTCTATTTCTTCCAGGAGATTATGGACCGATTTTCCAACTTCTGCCGCCGCTTGCTCTGGATTTTCCATGTAATGTTTTAAATTTTCTTTTTCCTGTTTTGAACCAAGAGAATTACGGTATTCTTCCAGGTCATCCCTGTTTTTAAATTTCCCGGAAAGATCAATCGCAGTTTTGGGACCAAGTCCGGAAATATCAGAAGCATACAGGATGAGGGCAACCTCGGGATTGGCGGCTTTTTCTTTGATTTTCAGATAAGTTTCATTCTTAAACAGTCCCGCTTCCAATAGGTCCTTTTCGGTCAGTTCATAAAGATCGGCGGCATTTTCCACCAGCTCTTTCTCACGCAGTTTCCTGATTTCTTTTTCTCCCAGCCCCTGGATGTCCATCGCATCACGAGAAACAAAATGTTCAAGCTGGCCCTGGAGCTGGGCCGGGCATACGGTTTCCCCGCTGCAGCGGTGATAAGCTCCCTCTTTTACCACTTCCGATCCGCAGGCCGGACATTTAGCAGGCATTTCAAACGGTTTGCCCCGCTCACTTTCGCCTCCTTCTTTAACTCTTTCGGCAACATAAGGTATCACATCGCCGGCCCGTTCGACCCGCACCCGGTCTCCCTCGCGAACGTCTTTTTCCCGGACAAAGTCAAGGTTATGCAAAGAGGCCCGACTTATTGTCACTCCTCCTACGTCAACCGGTTTTAAAAAAGCCACCGGGGTAAGTTTGCCTGTCCTGCCGACCTGGACAGAAATCTGCTGGACAGTTGTTATTTCTCGTCTTGGCTGGAATTTGTAGGCGATTGCCCAGCGGGGATTGCTCTGGCGCATGCCAAGCTGCTCGCGGTAGTTGATCTCATTAATCTTGATTACGACGCCGTCGATCTCAAAATTTAACTGTTCTCTTTTCTCCACCATCCGATTACGAAAATCGATAATATCTTCGATTTTTTCGGAATTTTTTGTGATCCTGCAGACGGGAAACCCCCAGTCGGGCAGCAGATTATAAAGTTGTTTTTGACTTTCAAGTTCAAAATTGGAAGCGTCCATCAGGTCGTAAACAAAAAGATCCAGCGGACGGCGGGCGGTGATTGAGGAA
Organism: uncultured bacterium; assembly: GCA_964440635.1. Lineage (GTDB taxonomy): Bacteria > T1Sed10-126 > T1Sed10-126 > T1Sed10-126 > T1Sed10-126 > CAYTSZ01. The sequence goes on along the minus strand of CAYTSZ010000095.1, from coordinate 4,250 downwards.
TCCAACTGGCGCAGGGACCCGGCCGCCGCATTTCTGGGGTTGGCGAAAGGTTCGTCGCCCCGTTCGGCCCGCTGTTTGTTTAATTTTTGAAAACCGTCCAGGGGCAGATAAACTTCTCCCCGCACAGTCAGAGAGTCGGGAATATTATTCCCCCGCAGGCGCAGCGGAACGGTGGAAATGGTCCGTATATTGGCGGTAACCTGTTCCCCGCGCTGACCGTCTCCCCGGGTTGCGGCCCGGACCAGTTCGCCGCCCTCGTAAACCAGCTCCACGGAAACTCCATCAAATTTTAATTCCGCCCAGTGGTTGAAATTATGGTGACCGAGCTGTTCGGAGACAAATCGATCAAAATCCTTTATTTCGCCCTCCATCAGAGTACTGGAAAGACTGAGCATCGGAACAGTGTGTTCCACGGTTTCAAGTTCGCTTCTGGGCTGGGCTCCCACCCTCCTGGTGGGTGAATTTTCCGAGTCAAATTCCGGATAAGCTTCTTCCAGTTTTTCCAGACGTTTGAACAGTTGATCATAAGCCGAATCGGAAATAACCGGGTTGGCTTCGATGTAATAAAGCCGTGCGTGGTAGTTTACTGCTTCCCGCAATTTTTCTATCTGCTGCCTGGCTTCGCCAGCGGACAGTTCATCCACGGATTCAAACTCAAGCTCGGGGTCTTTCATATACGGGTTTTCGTCGGACATCTATAACAACACCTTCAGGGACTGGTTTCTTTCAGATCCGGTAGATTCATAATTGATTGCCGGATTTCATCATAGCTGGACACAACCGGTATCTCGGGATTTTCCTGAGCCAGTGATTCCGGGGGATTAAAAAGCAGCGGGTGGTCGGCCCGGTGAAGCATCGACAGATCATTGTATGAATCACCAAGAGCCATTATATAAAACCCAATTTCTCCCAGTTTTTCCAGAACTCGCCATTTCATTCCCCGTATTCTAAGTTTGAATCCCGTTATTCTTCCCCGCCGGTCAACGGTGAACCGGTTTGCGTAGAGGTTATATCCGCCCATCTCCCAGATAAGAGAATCGGAAAGTTCGTGGAACGTATCGGATATAATCATTACCTGCCCCTGCCTGCGGGCCCAGGCCAGAAATTCCAGCGCGCCGGAAAAAGCCATTGTTCGCTGGGTTACTTCTCGCAGATCAGGAAGCCGGATATCTTCCTTTTGAAGTACTTCGACCCGGTGTTCCATCAACTCCTGAAAATCGGGAATTTCACGGGTGGTAACCCGCAACCCGTCAATATTATAATGTTCAGCAATTTCCACCCAAAGCTCGGGTATCAAAACACCTTCCAGATCAGTAGCAACTATCAAAATGTCTCGCCTCTCTTCTTATGAACTGTCAGGAAAATAGTATTTTCTCATTTTAACACGCAACATCAAAACTGTTCATGATTAATTGTTGATTTTTGTGTTAGAATTAGTTGTGTTTGGGTAATGCGGAGGGAAAAGAAACATCGAAGAGGCAAGCTGGCGAAGATACGAAAAGGCGTAACGACAAAGTCAACGACTTTGGTTAACGCAGAGGATATGGATTATGGAGCTGATGAGCGGAGGGAAAACCGAGGAAGTCAACTGCTGTTTTGACGGGATTAACAGGATGGACAGGATGTGGGTCAAAAGCATCCTTGAGGTATATGTTTGATAATAATTATGAACAGGTTTGGATTTTTTTGATTCCAACTATAAACTCGGAACCGTGAACTTGTATGACCTGACTTTTATACGAACTGCTCTTTACCTCTTACTGACTGTGGTGGAAAGATATGGCAGATGAAACCAGGTTTGTTGCTGATGTTATGCTTGGTCGGCTGGGACAGTATTTGAAATTTGCCGGGTATAGCTGCAGTTACCGGCGCGAATTCCCAGACGATGAACTTATCGAGCATGCACGCAAAGAGGACAGGATTCTTTTAACCCGTGACCGGCGTCTGATCGAGCGCGCTCAAAAAGAGATTGATGTTTTAATGGTAAAAACAACCGTCCTCCCCGAGCAGTTGAAACAGGTAAAGGATGAGTACGGACTGGAGTTTAAAAAAGAGAATTTTTTCGAACGTTGTCCGGACTGTGATTGTCAGCTTGAAAAAGTTGAAAAGGAAAAAGTTATCGATGAGATTCCCACTCAGACCAGCAACTGGCTGGATGAATATCAGCAGTGTCCCTGCTGCGGGAAAGTATACTGGAAAGGAACCCATTACCGGACTATATGTGAACGATTTGAAAAATGGGGTCTGCTGGACGGTTAACTTTTAAACATATATTAAAAACCTAAATTGAGCGATTCTGAGAGATTGAGGATGTATCACGTCTTGTTTTTTCATTCTCGACAGCTTCCGGCTGTCTGCGAGGTATACAGCCATTGGCGCACCTCCTGTGCGCCAGCCCATGGCTGTATAAACCCGAAAACAAGACATGACACAACCTCACTCAACGTGTGGAGAGGAGACACCATGGCTCTCTGGCGGTATTCTGTATGTCACAGAGCCCCGGAGGGACTCGGTTTGAGACATACAGACCTCGCAGTGGCCTGGAGGGCCACGAGAATGAGTCAGAGAGATATGGTGTCTCCGATCAAGAATCGTTCAATTTAGGTTTTCAACAGATATTAAACAGAGATTTTAAATCTATAATGAGGTGTTTTTTAAGATGACGAGGAAACCCGATGTGATACTTATTAGATTCGGCGAGCTGGTTTTAAAAGGTAATAACCGCAGCATGTTTGAAAGGAATCTTCTTGATAATGTTAAAAATGCCCTGAAGGAGTTCAGTTATTCCGGCGCAGATATTTTCAGGGGTGGGATCAAGGTTCAGCTAAACGACGATTCCCCGCTGGAAGAGATCCGGTCGGCACTTGAAAAAATTGCCGGTATATCCTGGTTTTCTATTGCCTGGAAAACCGAGCGCGATCCAGAGGTAATCGCCGATCTTGCCCTCGCCCGGGGAAAAAAACTTTATGAAGAAGCGCAAACTTTTGCCGTTTGTTCCCAGCGCTCCGATAAATCCCTGTCGATGACCTCGGTTGATTATAATTATGAGATTGGCGGAAGAATACAGGAGGAAACCGGACTGGAGGTCGACCTGGATAATCCCGACCTCAGGGTTCACGTTCATATTCTCTGGGAGGAGGCGCATCTTTTTTTCAATAAAACAGAAGGTTTTGGCGGACTGCCGGTAGGGACGGCGGGCGATGTGCTGGTTCTGCTCTCCGGGGGAATTGATTCACCTGTGGCCGCTCTGCAGAGTATGAAACGTGGCTGCCGGGCCGATTTTTTGCATTTTCACGCCTATCCCAGTGCCGATGCCGCACTGGATAAAAAAATGGAGCGGTTGGTAAAACAGTTGGAAAAATATAACCGCAGCGGTACTCTGTATCTGGCCCCCTACTTCCCCTTCCAGCTCAGCGGAGCAGATATGCCCCAGCGCCTGGAAATGATTCTTTTTCGCCGGCACATAATGCGGGTTGCCGATATGCTCTGCGCCGAGAAAGGTTACAAGGCGCTGGTCAGCGGGGAAAGCCTCGGTCAGGTGGCTTCCCAGACGCTGGAAAATATGAACTCCATCGCCTCGGTCACCGACCGGCTTATTTTACGGCCTCTGATAACTTCTGACAAACAGGAAATCATCGACCGGGCCCGCAGTTGGGGCACCTATGAACTGTCGATAGAAAACTACAAAGACTGCTGCAGTATCCTTGCCGACCACCCCCGAACCCGCAGTAAACCGGAAGAACTTAAGAAAATCGAGGAAAAATACAACCTGCAGGAACTCGACAGGAAGGTTTACGAACAGATCGAGACTGTTTCATTAAATTAGTGAATCCTGAGTTTAACGATTTTTGTGCGGAAATAACATAACTCTCCGGCTCATTCTCACAGCCCTCCGGGCTGCTGTGAGGAATGTATATCCCAATTCAAGCTCATCCTGAGCTTTGGTATATACATAAAACCGCCGGAGAGTCCTGTCATCTCCTCCTTATCCGTCGGGTGAGGAGTTCAAAACCGTTCACTTCAGATTTTAATTAAGGATTTAATATTTAAGCTATTGATTGTAAATTGCGATACTAATATTATAATCGGCATTATGGTTAAAAATTACAATTCAGACAGTTAATCGGGGGATTAAATTGACTTTTATCATTTATTCTGGCATAATAATGGGGTTTGAAGGTAATTTCCTTCCTGAAGTTTTTATTAATCCAATTACTCCCATTAGCGGGTTGTTATATACAGGTGATAGG
>CAYTSZ010000094.1:0-8185 GCA_964440635.1 uncultured bacterium | reverse complement strand
GTGTTCGCAGCATTAGCACATCCGTGTGCGTCAGGGGCCGGAATGACAGTCAAAACCATCGTCACTGCCGCCCAGCACTCAATCGGGAGCTACCAGTAGAAATCCAGTGATTTTTCAGCAACTCCCCGATTGAGCGCTGGATGACCCGGCAGTGACGGTTTTGACTTCTTTTTTGGGTCCGGCTTTTACCGACGGTTATTCTTCCTCGTCAACTACCTCGTAGTCGGCATCCTGGACCTCTTCTTCGCTGCCGCCTGGAGCTCCTCCGGGTGCACCCGCCTGCGGGCCACCGGGACCTCCGGCCGGCTGGTTTTGCTGTTCATACAGATGCTGACTGATAGTCTGGGAAGCCTGGGTAAGCTTCTCCATGGCATCCCGGATTTCATCGACATCTTCAGACTCATCCTTAACCTTCTGAAGGTTTTCCTTCGCCGATTCGATCTCTTCTTTTTCTTCGTCCGAAATCTTATCCTCGTGTTTCTCGACCAGCTCTTCGGTCTGGAAGATAAGCTGTTCGGCTCCATTGCGAGTTTCCACCAGTTCCTTGCGCCGCTTGTCCTCTTCAGCATGTTTCTCGGCATCTTCTTTCATCTTTTCCACTTCATCCTCGGAAAGATTGGTGGAACCGGTGATTTCTATTTCCTGTTTTTCTCCCGTTCCCTTATCTTCGGCGGCGACGTGGAGAATACCGTTGGAATCGATATCAAATGTAACCTCAACCTGAGGCACACCGCGCGGGGCAGGTGGAATACCTGTCAGGTGAAAACGACCCAGTGATTTATTGTGGGCCGCTATATCCCGTTCGCCCTGAAGGACATGAATTTCAACCTGAGACTGATTGTCCTGGGCGGTGGTGAAAATCTCCGATTTGCGGGTTGGAATCGTGGTGTTTTTCTCAATCAGTTTTGTGAACACACCACCCTGTGTTTCAACACCCAGCGAAAGCGGAGTAACGTCCAGAAGCAGGATGTCGTCGACATCTCCGCCAAGCACCCCGGCCTGGATAGCAGCACCAACGGCAACCACCTCATCGGGGTTAACTCCCTTGTGGGGCGATTTCTCAAAGAAATCGCTGACAGCATCCACTACCGCGGGAATACGGGTTGAACCACCGACAAGTATAACCTCGCCAATTTCGTCGAGCGAAAGATCCGCCTCGTCAACTACCTCACGGCAGATATCAATAGTCTTTTCAATGTGTTCTTTAATCATTTGCTCAAATTTTGAGCGAGTCAGCTCCAGATCAAGGTGCTTGGGGCCAGATTGATCGGCAGTTACAAACGGCAGATTGATCCGGGTCTGCTTGGCGGAAGAAAGTTCAATCTTGGCTTTCTCGGCCGCTTCTTTCAGCCGCTGAAGAGCCATCTCGTCCTGGAGCAGGTCTATACCCTGCTCTTTTTTGAATTCCTCGGCCATCCAGTTAATTATCTCCTCGTCAAAATCGTCACCACCAAGTTTAGTATCACCATGGGTGGCTTTTACCTCAAGCACACCGTCACCGATGTCCAGGACGGAAATATCAAAAGTTCCACCCCCGAGATCATAAACGGCCACATTCTGCTCGCGCTTGTCTTCAAGACCATAAGCCAGAGCAGCGGCCGTGGGTTCGTTGATAATTCGCTCAACGTGCAGGTCAGCAATCTTACCGGCATTTTTAGTCGCCTGACGCTGGGAGTCATTGAAGTAAGCAGGCACGGTAATTACCGCCCGTTTTACTTCTTTACCCAGGTAATCCTCGGCATCTTTCTTCAGTTTCTGGAGAATAAAGGCACTGATCTGCTCGGGGGTGTATTCCTCGCCCTGCAGGGTAACCTTGTGGTCCTCTCCCATATGCCTTTTAATCGAAGCAACGGTATTTTCACTGTTAGTAACCGCCTGTCTTTTAGCGGGAGCACCAACCAGCTTTTCACCGTTTTCATCAAAAGCGACAACAGAAGGAGTTGTCTTCTGACCCTCTGCATTTTGAATTACCTTTCCTTCTCCACCCTCATAAACTGCAACAACACTGTTGGTAGTACCAAGGTCAATACCGATAATCGGTCCTTTGACCTCCTGTTCAGACTCGTTACTTTTTCCTTTTTCTACCATCAAACTGCACCTCCGTTAAACAATGAAATTCATTAATCTAATAATACACAATTTTAGCAAAAGTTTTATACTACTGCTATTATTTGTCCGTTCTTTTTACATAAAAAAACGCCCGGACGGGTCAATTAAAAAAATAACTGTAAAAATAAAATATTTTATTTACGCACCGGCTAATCTTATTCATTATCCGAATCAGATGAAGAAACCGGGACCCCCACTTTTACCGCGGAGGGCCTCAAAATGCGATCATGTAGTTTATATCCTTTCTTAAACTCCTCGACCACGGTCTGGCGATCAAGATCTTCGCGTTCTTCTTTCATCATTCCCTCATGTTCATGAGGGTTAAACGGCTGCCCTTCCGCTTCAATAGGCTTAACCTGATATTTATCGAGCAGTTCATCCAGTTGACTGCGAATCATTGTCATACCTTCCCGAACCTCTTCGTTTTCAAACTGCAAAGACTCAAAAGCCCGGTCAAAATTATCAATTATCTCCAGAAAATCCGATAAAAGTTCAACACTTGCATATTTCATTAAATCCTGTTTTTCCTGGCGATGACGTTTACGAAGATTTTCAAGATCCGCGGTTCTACGCAGAAATTTATCTTCGTATTCATCTCTTTTCTGCTGGAGTTCTTTCAGTCGATCACGTGAAACCTCCACCATCTCCGATTCAACATTTTCAGCTTCTTCTTCAGGTTCAGATTTCACTTCAACATTCTCTTCGTTCATTATTCATACCTCCGGTTTACTGTTTTTATTCTTAAATAATAATATTAGACCGTCCTGCAGGGAAGAAAAATTTATACATTTACTGATCCCCGAAAACCTTCTAATTGAACTCAACCATTAATATAACAACACTCATTGAAAAATATTCCCGTGACAAGAAAAAATTATGTCCCCTACCTTTAAGATAGGGCGGTAAGTTTAGTTTTAATATAGACATTGTCAACCTTTTCACCGGATAACACACTCACAAACAAAAACCAAACCGACCAAAATAAATTTGAGCAGAATATTTAAATTGCGAAAATAATTATTAAATACAGCTCTGGTACGCTATACTGTTTTATAGGGATAGATGAAAAGGAATTAACCCGGGTGAAAATATTCGAGGTGGTGGTTGCAATTGAGTAATACTCAGATATTTAACGAGGAAACAATCCCCACGTTCGATGAATTGTTAAACGACCTTACCGACGATGAAGTTGAAGATTTAAGCCGTTTTACCGAAAAAGCTGAATATGTACCGGGTGAAACTATTTTTTACGAGAATGATCCGGGGGATGCGCTTTATATAATTCAGAGCGGGAAAGTCGAAATATGCAAAATGACTAACGAAAAAGGCAAAGAATACGTGCCATTAATAACCCTGAAAGAAGGAAATGTTTTTGGAGAAATGTCATTCCTGCTTGATTCGCACTCCTGGGCAGCAGCGGTTGCTGCCACCTACAGCACTATATTTAAAATTAGCCGCCAGCAGTTCAATCACATAACAGAAGAATATCCAAAACTGGGCTGCAAAATATATAACGCTCTCTGTCAGATTCTTGTCTACCGGCTACGAAGGGCTGATGAAAAAGCAAAAGAACTGGCCGAATTAAAAAGACAACTATAAAGGCTGATGCATAAACCTGCGCAACCAGCTCTATAACAGAATTCAACGCCGGTATTTTCTGACCGCAGCCAGGTGTTCACGGTAATTTTTGCTAAAATAATGCCTACCATCTCCACACGAAACAAAATACAAGTATTCACTGTCGACAGGTTCTACCGCGGCCATCAAACTGCTTCGACCCGGATTACAGATCGGACCGGGGGGCAATCCTTTATAGCGGTAGGTATTATAGGCCGAATCAATATTCAAATCATCTCTGCTCAATAATTTAGAGAAATCTCTGAAAGCATACAGGACAGTCGGATCGGCCTGCAACAGCATTCTTTTCTCCAACCGGTTGTGGAAAACAGCACTCACTATTGGCCTCTCTTTTTTAACCCGAACCTCACGTTCAATAATCGAGGCCACAGTCACAGCCTCATTTAGAGACAAACCCACTTTTTTCGCTTTCTTTTCCAAACTGATTTCGGAAGAAATTTCTTTGAATTCACCCACCAACTGACGCAAAACATCCTCTTCCGAGGCATCGGCAGAAATATTGTAGGTATCCGGAAACAAAAAGCCCTCCAGATTTTTCACTTCCAATCCCAGCGAAGCAATAAACTCCTGATCGGAAAATAAAAATCTAAAACGGCTGCTGGAAAGATTGAGTTCTTCTGACAGAATGTGAAAGATCCTCCACGAGGGCCACCCCTCCTGGAGGCGAACCCTCACCAGCATGGGTGACTTCTGCCGCAAAATTTCTACCAGTTCATACCTTGTCATGGGAGGAGTGATGTAAACAGTGCCCAATCTCAGATCCTGCTCGGCCCCCTGAAGCCATATCGCCCAGCGAAAAGCCTCCACAGAATCTATTACTCCGTTTTTCTTTAAAAGATGTCCGATCTGGCGGCCGGAAAGGCCGGGTTCAATCACAATTTGCACCGGTTCCTGCAGCGGAAGGGGTTCGTGAATCCAGTGACCCAGAAATATCAAAACCGCAAAAAACACAGTTACCGACACCAGGATAAGAGAGAGATACACTTTTGCCCGGTTCATAAACTAACCACTCCGTTTTTGGTTAAGATAATACTGCAGTATAAGCGCGGCGGCCTGATCATCGCCGGCATTTTTGTCTCCACGTTGCCGGGCGAGATTTTCCGCTTCTCTGCTTGTATATCGTTCACTTATTTTTTTAACGGGAACTCTCAGGGGTATCAAATACTCTTCAATAAACTCATCTACCTGCCGGGTTCGTTCGTTTTCCTTTGTCTTCAAAGGTGTCGGATATCCAATCACAATCCTACTCACTTCCCATTTTTTAACGGCGTCGGTAATTACTTCGGCCGGATCATTGACTTTACGATCAATTATTTCCAGAGGTCTTGCAATAATCTGCGCTTCATCACTGAGTGCAAGTCCAATACGCCGCAACCCGGGATCGATTCCCAGCAACCGGCTCATTTTTTTTCCTCAATCAGGGAAACAAGCTCTTCCTCGACTTCATTTAAGGCTTCCAGGTTCTGACCGCCGGCCTGAGCAAATTGCGGACGACCTCCCCCGCCTCCCCCCAGCAGGCGACCAAGACGGTTGACCATATCACCGGCATTCAATTGATCCGAAATATCATCACTGACTGACAGAAGAAGCTGGGCAGAATCTGATTTTTTATTAATAAAAAGAATAACGGCCTCATCAAGTTTCTCACGCAAATCATCGCTCATCTGTTTGAGTGCGGCTATCGCGTGGTCATCAAATTCCTTTACCAGCAGATTGACCCCGGCCACACTGCGAGTTTCTTCCGCCAGGTTTTGGGCCTTTCGGCTGCTTTCGCGGCGGCGATACTCTTCGAGCTGCTGCTCGTATTCTTCCAGCTTTTCACTCAGTTTATTGAATTTATCCGTTATCTCCTTTTCACGCTGAACACCGCAAACATCGGCGGTTTCTTCGAGCAAATTCCTTTTTTTGTTGAACTGTTCGTATGCAACCATCCCGGCAGTTGCCTCAATCCGCCGCACACCGGCAGAAACAGAACTTTCATCAGTAATCATAAACGGGCCGATCACACCGATATTATCAACATGTGTCCCTCCACAAAACTCTTTGCTTATCGAACAATCAGTAGACCCTATCGACACAACCCGGACCTCTTCGCCATAATGGTCGCCAAAGAAAGCCAGCGCCCCCTCACTCTGAGCCTCTTCTTTTTTCATCACTTTTGTTTCAACCCCAACTTCACGATATATCCATTCGTTAACCTGCTTTTCGATTTTTTTAAGTTCGGCTTCTGTAACACGGCGATCAAAATTGAAATCAAATCTTAAATGTTCCGGATCCACATGACTCCCGCTTTGCATCACCTGTTCACCGAGATAACACCGCAAAGCAGCCTGTAGCAGATGGGTGGCAGTATGATGGCGCATGGTCGCCCGACGGCGGGTTTTATCTATCACTGCCTCAACAGTGGCACCTGTTTCTATTTTTCCCTCCGCTCGACCGTGGTGAAGATGTCGGGAACCTTCTATAGTTGTATCCGCCACCATAAAATTCCCAATTTTCCCGCGATCACCAACCTGCCCTCCCTGCTCGGGATAAAACGGACTGCGATCGAGAATCACAATTCCCTCTTCTCCCGCGCCAAGTTCATCAACCTGCTGCTCCCCTTTAAATATAGCGACCACTGTTACTTCAGACTCCATAACCTCATAACCGATAAAATTCGTATGGGCCAAATCAGAAAGATTCAGTTCAATCCTGCTTTCATCCTCGCTTTTACTGCGACTTTTTTCCTGATGCCGGCGGCGGGCTTTTTCAACCTCTTCCCGATCAAATTCAATTCCCTCTTCGGCCAGTATCTCGGCTGTAATTTCCACCGGGAAACCATAGGTCTCATAAAGTTTAAATACTTCCTCACCAGAAAAATAATCCCTACCCTCCTCGCGAAGATTCGAAATGTTTTGTTTTAAGACGCTCATTCCCTGGTCAAGAGTCCGATTGAACTGTTTTTCTTCGGCTTGCAGACGGGAACAGATTTGCTCTTTCTTCTCTTGTAATTCTTCGAAATGGTCTCCCATAATATCAATAACATTCTCCACAAGCTGGTACATAAAAGGTTCTTTAAAACCAAGTTTTCTCCCCCAGCGCAGTGCCCGGCGAATAAGACGGCGCAAAACATATCCCCGTCCTTCATTGCCGGGCATTAACCCCTCAGAAAGTAAAAAACAGGCCGCGCGCTGATGATCTGCTATGATTCGAGCGGCAGTTTTTTTAGCCTCATTATCAAGTTTCACATCTGCCTTTTTTTCGACTGCTTCAATCAATGATTTAAACAGATCTGTTTCAAAATTACTATCCACACCCTGCATTATACAAGCAAGTCTCTCCAGACCGAGGCCGGTATCAATATTCTGCTGGGGCAGTGGAGAAAGTTTACCGTTTTCTCCGCGCTCGTATTGCATAAATACAAGGTTCCAGAACTCAAGGATTCGGTCGTCACCGTCCAGAATCAATTTTTTAACTTCCGCGGGTGGAGCGTCCTGTTTTTCTTGATCGTAAAGCAATTCACTGCAAGGACCACAGGGGCCGGTGGAACCCATCGCCCAGAAGTTTTCAGAGGTACCAAAACGAAGTACCTTTTCAGCAGGAACCCCCACAGTATCAATCCAGAACTTCTCAGCTTCAGTGTCCGGCTTCAGACCCTGCTGTTGATCGCCACCAAAAACCGTAACCCACAGGCGAGAAGTATCCAGTTGAAGTTCTTCGGTCAGAAACTTCCAGGCCAGGATTATAGCCTCTTCTTTAAAATAATCTCCGAAACTGAAGTTGCCCAGCATCTCAAAAAATGTAAGGTGGCGGGCGGTATGACCGACATTATCGATATCAGCAGTGCGAATACATTTTTGCGAAGTGGTGACCCGCGGCGCCGGGGGCTTCTGCTCAGCTAAAAAATAAGGTTTAAAAGGAACCATACCCGCTATATTAAACAACAGGTCAGGATCGGTGGGCAGCAGCGGCGCGCTGTCCAGTATCCGATGACCATTTTTTTCAAAATATTTTAAGAACCGGGAACGTATCTCCGATGATTTCATCTGTAAATAAACCTCCAGAATTTTCTTATGAACCGATAAAGGAGTAAAATATGCATTTAAATTCTACTATAAGGGTAGCGAGAAGTTGACCAACAGGCAAGATATACGCGGTTTAAAACAAAACATTCCAACGTCATTCCGAGGCTTGACCCCGGAATCCATAACACACCGTTCGTCATTCCGGGGCTTGACCCCGGAATCCAGTGGTTTTGAATTATACCTGTCAATCAACGTCAACTTCAACATGGATTACCGGGTCATCCAGCACTCAATCGGGGTGTTGATGAAAAAGTATAAGGTTTCCACTGGTAGCTCCCTATTGAGTGCTGGACGGTAATGACGGGCGGGTGATTTAAGGTTTGTTTTTGACCGTCATTCCGGCCCCTGACGCACACGGATGTGCTAATGCT
>CAYTSZ010000093.1:0-8213 GCA_964440635.1 uncultured bacterium | reverse complement strand
GATCAAAATAAGATTAATTGCGTTAAAAGCGACTATGAAATTTATTAATTTATTTAAAACCCGGGAGCAAGTCAGAACTCCCAACAACCCGAGGCAAAAAACGGCAAAAGCAGTTAAAAGAAAATAATAATACATAGTTAAAAATCATCTCCGATGGATTTTACGCGGCTGGTAGTCAACCTGAAGCTGCCTATTATACAGATCAGAAAAAGCAATCCGATTAGCTGGATAAAAAAGACATAACGACCAAAAAGCAGTTCTCCAATAAATTGTGCGGTTTGCCCGCCAGCAATTTCAAGCGCGAAACTGCCCGGTGTTTTTAAGGAAAACCGAACACTCAATACCAACCCGGATAGTAAAACGGCCAGCCAACCAATTATCGAAAAGGAAAAACCTCTGGCGGTAAAATCAATTTTTGGGAGATTCGTATCTCCCTCTTCTTCCAGCCGGGATGCGAAAATATAGATTCCAAGTGAAATTATTGTTCCTATGAACATCTGAACAAGAGCAAGAAAGGGAACATCCAGAAGCAAATAAAGTCCGGCGATGGCGTAAAAAACAACCAACAACAGACCGCTGTTATATAAACTGTCCCGGAGATATACAATCAGCGCCGACGCTCCTATAGCCATTATAGCAAAGAACAAAAATAACATTTGAACCATTCCTAATCAGCCCCGGATAGTTTATTTTTGGATGATCCAGAGAGCAAACAACTTTTTCTTCGATGCAAATCCAGTTTGCTGTCGACCGCAAAACCGGAGGGAGAAATCAAAACAAGGGCCCCGGTCGAACAGGCCTGTTCACACAGGCCACAGAATATGCAGCTCCCGATATCAATGAGGTATTCAGCGGCATAACTTTCATCCGTAGAAATGGGATTTTCCTCCCGCGAAGGGGCGGATTGAACAAAGATCGCGCCGGAGGGACATATCCGATCGCAAAGCCCGCAACCAACACACAGTTCCAGTCCTGCATTATTTTTTTTAAGCAGATGACATGATTTTCTCTCCGATTTTTTACGAATAGTTAAAAGCAACCGGCTCTGTCTATTTTTATTAAAGCCCGCCAAAAATGTAAATAACATGTTTTTTAAGAAACTTTCAATCATGTTCTCGCCCCCTCCCCCGTGGTAGGATGAATTTAGGAACCAGGGACCTATAATCAACGGTTAATGACCTGGTCAGAAACAGTAAAAACAAAACCAGGATACCAGACTGGAGAAAAAATCCCGGGTAAAAAGGAATCCGGTTTGATATTACAAATGCATTTAAAAAGAGGTTGGCGACGGTAAATGGTAATATAATTTTATAGTTAATGAATACCGTTTGTTTGTCGCCGGGAGCGGGAAAAGTAAGTTCCAACCAGATAAAAACAAAAAGGACAATAAAAGTTTTAAGAAAAAACCAGATCAGGGGCCACAAAATCACAAGCCCCGGCAGCCGGGCGAAAATATCCCAGCCGTTCCAGTCGGGAAAAGGCTCCAGCCATCCACCCAGAAAAAACAATGTAATCAGACTGCCTGCGATCAGAAATCGAAGGTTTTGAGCGAATTTTAAAATTAACCCACCGGCCGCTCCTAATTCGTTTTCGACAGAATAATTGTGCTGCAAAAGTTCTCCGGTGCGTTCGGATATCAGTAAACCACCCGAAGAATAAAAAATAATAAAAAGCAAAAGAAAAGCAAGTGGCTGGCGTAAAATAAACCAACCGTGTGCAGCCTGGTAATAGACAAACTCCGGCAGGTTTAAACTACCTGTAAATACGAGAAGACTCAGAGTGATTAAAATAAAATTCAAGTTGAAAATCAATATTTTAGCGATATCCCGGCCCGGCGTAAAATAAGACTTCCTGCTCGAAAATAAGTAAACCGTAAGAAAAAAAGTCAGAGAAACAAGCAAAAGTCCCAGAATCAGAAAAGCAGTCCCGTTTTCCAGCACGGCGAGAACGTGGACTGGAAATCGGGCCAGGCCGGGATGCAGATCCGAAAGATTCAGGTAGAGATCACCAAAGGGAATAACCGCGAAGACAAGCAGCACCGAGACGGCAGAAAATGCTGGCGCCAGCCGGGCGATTGGGTTGTCAGCTTTCGGACTCAAACTATTCTCCTGAAATAAAGTTTTAATAAAGATAGCAAGCGGTTTAAATATGTTAGCGGTTTGCTGCGGGAGGGGCCGGCCGCAAAAAAACTCGGTAACTTTTCGGCGAAACCCCGAAACAGAGACAGACAGCAAAACAAGAGCCGTCAGGTAGAAAAGACTTTTAAGAATAATCACGAACAGATAGTAAGCCTCAGTCATTTCAGGTTTCCTTCCTCTGAATTCTGTTCTCTTTGCACTCGCGCCCGTCGATCATCGCTGAAAATGTAAGACCATGAACATATATCTTTCCGGCCCCCACCCGGTTTCTTCAACGAAACCGAGGATTTATTCCGGTGAGTGTACTTTTTTAACCAGGCTTGTCCGTTTTCATTAAGGTCCTCGCTCATTTTGGAATAGAACCCAGGTGTACTGGAAAATATCTCATATATTATATCCTGCCGAGAAATGCTGTCACGTCGCGCAGCACTGTAAGCAAGATAAGTAAGCTGGCTGTGGCCCGATAGAATCTGCTCGGCCGGCTCGGTAACAGCCTGTCTTTCTCTTATACGACCCTCACAATTAACTATAACACCGGGTTCCTCGAACTGGGTGGTAAGGGGCAAAACCAGATCAGCCCGCTCAGACAGGGATGATAACAGAAATAGGGCACGTAAATACCGTTATCCAGCAGGACCTCCAGAACGGAGTTTTGCCCGCTTAATTGTATTTTTTGACCATTCACAGTTATTTCGGACACAGATATCAACTCTTAACAGATGCTACCCGGAATATGAGGGGAAATAATTTTCGAGCCAGTATATATATTGTCTGAACCACGGTTATTTTTTAAGTTTTTGTTCCTGCTTGTGGACATCACTTTCAGCGGTCTATTTCTTCGAGTGAAATATCCATGCTGGAAAAAATAATTCTAAAATCATCCAGAGATTCTCCCTTTACGGTCTCTGCGAGGGCCTGAAGATTAAAAAAGCCCGGCGAGGTGATTCGGCAGCGGTAGGGAGAAGCTTCTCCATTTGAAACAAGATACCAGTTCTGCTCGCCCCGGGGTGTTTCTATAGCCTGACAGATACTGTCCGGCGCGGGTGAAACTCCTTCAGTGATTAATTTACAATGGCGGATCATGCTTGCCGGATTGGTCTGCATATGATTCTTTTCTGGAACTGTAAGTTTACTTGATTCCAGTAAATAAGCCCCTTTTTTGGGCATTTTTTCCCGGCATTGAGAAATTATTTCCAGGCTCTGTTCCATCTCTTCAAGCCGAACCCGGACTCTGTCGAGAACATCTCCGTTTTCACCCGTGGGTATTTTAAAATCACAATCCGAATATTTGCAGTAGGGACTGGCAGAGCGCAGATCCCAGTCAACACCGGAGGCCCGGAGGACCGGGCCGGAAATTGAAAAATCAAGCGCATCGGTAATGGTAATTACTCCTTTGTTTTTGGCAACAGAAATAAAAATAGAATTATCCAGAAGTTGCTGCCGGTAGCGCTGAATACTGGCCGGTAAAACGTTGTATATCTGATCAAGAACCGCGAAAAAATCATCCGACAGGTCCTCTTTTACCCCCCCGATCTGAATAAACGTTGTATTCTGCCCGGCCCCGGTCACAGCAGCTAAAACTTCCAGAACCAATTTCCGGCTACGGCGAGTCGAAGCACTTAGAGTCGGGTTAAGGGTAGAACTGAAATCACTGAGCCAGGCCAGATGGGATGAAATCCGAACTATTTCGCTTATTATGGTTCTGATCCACTGACCGCGGGCGGGGACTTCAAGATCCAGCATTTTTTCCACCGCCAGTGCAAAACCAAGGTTATTAAGTTCCGAGAGGCGAGAATCAAGCCGGCTGAGGCAGGGAAAAACCTGCAGATACCGTTTCTGCTCCACTATTTTCTCAATACCCCGATGCAAGTAGCCTATGCGGGGCTGACAATCAACTATCAGATCATCTTCCACTCTTAATTCCAGTCCCAGCAAACGATCCGCGGGCGGGCCTGCAGGACGGGGTGAAATTAGCACTCGGTCCAGAGCGGAGAGATCAGGCTTCATTCCGATCGCACCTTTCATTTGTTTTTTTTCGGGAAAGATAACTGTCCCGGAAGTTATCACCGAAGCGTGACGGATAATCTTTTCGCAGCGGATACGATTGGCTCTGTTTGGACATAAACATTCTTTGTAAATTAGGGTGACCATCAAAATCAATTCCAAACATATCGAAACATTCTCTCTCCAGCCAGTTTGCCGAGGGCCAAAATTTGGTAAGAGAATCAATTGACTCGTTTTCTTTTAGCCAAACGGAGAGTAAAAGGCGCTGATTTAACTTGAAGGAATAAAGCTGGTATATAAGTTTGAATCGACCGGCTTTCTCCGGATAATCAACGGCCGTGATATCAGCGAGGCGCAAGAAATAATACGGTTCCGTCTCTTTTAATTTTCGGCAGACAGAAACCAGATCTCCGCGATTAATAACAAAACATAGTTCATCCTCACAATCAGACGTTTCGAAATCCCGAGGAACATTCAAACTGTTTTTTATTAAATCAATCAGACCTTCTATTTCGGAAAAATCCGGACTGCTTTTTTCATTACCCATTTTGAAACCAGCCCAGTATGGCTGAAATTTTATTTTTAAATACAGAAATGATTTCACTTGAGGGTCGATCGGTTTTGATAATCTCTTCAAGACGCCCTAACCCCTGAACAACGGATTCAGGCGTTGGGGGACAGCCCGGGATATAAACGTCCACCGGTAAAATCTCATCAACCCCTCTCTGACAGGCGTAGCTATCGAAAACTCCCCCGGATATGGCGCAGGAACCCATGGCAATAACCCAGTTAGGTCGGGGCATCAGAGCATGCCACTCTTTCAAAACAGGAACCATTTTATTGTTTACCGGGCCACTGACTATAAACAGGTTGGCTTCGGCTGGAGATGTATTAAACAGATTATTAGCGAGAACATCCTGATCTGATACATGTCGGGCTTCTTCGAGTGCGCTCGCACAGCAGGAGGGAACATTAACCAGGGGGCGCAGAGAATTATAACGGGCCCAGTTAATGATCCTGTCCAGACGGGAACGATTAACATAGTTTTTTCCGGCAGTTATTAACTTATTCAACGCTATTTCCACTCCGGTCGGGGTCGGAGGGACGACGGCGGGTATAAAGGTATCCGAGGGCAAGCAGGGCCGAAAAAAATAATCCTGCCGGTAAGGCCCTCCGGCCGAGGGTCCCGCCGCTTACAACCAATGCCCAGGGAAATAAGTAAATAATACTGCAAAATAAGATTAAAATAACCAGCGGTAAAGAGATATATCGGAGGTCTTTATCGTTTGTAATATACTGAAAATACCCGGTGTGTTTTGTTTTTGAGACGCCGGCAGAATTATCCGTAAAAAGCCCGGATAAAAAGACAAACCCGAACACAGAACAAAAACTTAAAATAAAAAAAACAAATACTGGCAACCAGGAGATTAAGAATCCATGTTCCATTTATATTTTCCTTATTATTAGACATGAGACCAGATAGATATGTTTGCGTTTGAACAATCACCTATGATTTTAAAGGAAAATTAACTCAGTTACCAGTGGAAAGTTAAATTAAAAGAACAAAGGGAAGAAAAAGCAGATCAGGCGATTTTATATACAGGTTCATAAGTAATCCTTACATAGCCCACGCCCCAATCCTGGAGTTTTTTTATATTCTTATCGGACAGAATAGTACCCCGGGCCATCAAGACATTGTTACCGGATTGAATCTGTCTGGCCAGACATGCCCCGGGTTCCAGCTCGTCAACCCGTATTTTCAAATCCATTTCAATCACCCGGTATTATTATCGACCTTAAAACAAAAAGTCTTTAACCGGAAATGGATATTTTAGATTGAAGCGAGGGTTTCCGCCCAGATGGGCGGAAGCAACTCTATGAGACGTTTTTCTTTTTTAACCCCCAGCTCGGGATCACCTTTAAGTTCGTCCACCAGTTCTTTTTCCAGTTTGTTGCGGGCTTCAAGATAATTTTCGAGAGCGAGCATACCGCGCAGCATCTGATCTTTATCCCAGTTTTCCCATAGTCCCCGGCCCAACAAACGTCCGATTAGATGTTTACTGTTTAATAGCATGGCTTCGGGGTCCGGTTCAACGGGAAGTTCTCGATAGCTGCTCAGGGCAGTCTGTTTTATGTGCCTGTGCAAAGGCCAGTCGCTAATATTTTTCTGAGTCAGAAGCCGAGCAGCCTTAAAACCATCATAAAGAGTAAATCCAGCGTGATAATTACCGGCCAGCAGCGAATGATTCTTCAAAACTGGTGTCCAGGTTTCCAGCAAACGACAGTCATGTGGTCCTTCGTAGCGGAAAAAAGGAGTAGAAGAAAACACGCCCTCTTCAAGCATCATCTCCAGCCAGCGTGAAGCGCGCACCCCGGCAACCAGCTCGAGAAGTTCGGCCACCGTTCGTTCTTTGCTGACCTCTTCAAGCCGAGAGCTGTTTTCCCTCACCTGGGCTCGCAGGGAATCTGTAAGGGAAAGTCTGTGCTGTTTGGCCAGCCTGTAAGCGCGAAGGATGCGCAGAGGATCTTCTTCTATGCTATCCTCGCGTGTAGGTCTTAAAAGACGCTGGGCCGCATCCTCGCGACCTTCAACCGGATCTATCCACCCTTCCCTCTGCAGGTCAAGGGCTATACTGTTTATCGTGAAATCGCGGCGATTTAAATCCTCAACTACTTCCTGACCGTCGACTACGGCTACATCAATCTGGCTTTCATCTCCCGGCAGCCGATACATTTTTCTTTTTTCGTCCAGTGTGAACCAGTTGCCTGAAAACTCTTCGGCCAGCTCATCTTTAATTTTTTCTGAAAATCCTGTAACAAGCAGGTCATAATCACTGGGGCGTTTCCCGAGAAGCAGATCTCGAACAGTACCTCCAACCAGAAACACACCGCTTTTTTCGTCCAGAAAGGGCCGGGCTATAATTTCTAATTTCCGGCGTTCTTTTTTCGCCTGCTGGTTGGCCAGCCTGAGTGGTTCAGGCAGACGGGATTTATTGTTCAACAGTGGTTTTATTATTTCCGGGATTACTTCCCTGCTTATCCGATGACCCGGAGAAAGAAAAATCGGTCCGGCATTTTCCTTCGAGCGCATTGCATACCCCAGCGGTTCCCCATCCCATATTTTACTGTAATCACCAGAATTTTTCCCGGGTTCTTCATATTCTCCCACCAGTATATTTTTGGCACAACCAATAGTGGGCGCATCAAGGAAAAGTCCTATATGGGAAGCAAGTCCTACCCGGCGCGGATGAGCATAACCGTGCCCGTCAATCAGATAGCAGTCCGGGGCGGTTTTCAAGCAGGAGGCCGCTTCAATCATGGGCGGAGCTTCTCTGAAAGCAAGTAACCCGGAGATATAGGGAAAAGTTACCTCGGTCAGTAAAATGACCTCTTCAATAATTCTGTGACTGGTAACCGAATAGTTAATTGCAGAAGCAATACCTATTTTACTCTCCGGATATATAGAAACATCGAGGGCGGCAATAGTTTCTACCTCCGGGTTTCCTTCCAGAATACAATCGTTGGCAAGACTTTCCTGCAATTCTCGCGCTTCATCTTCACTTAAATTCCATGGATGCATGATTGAATCCGTCCTTTATAATTTTTTTTAATAATTAAGAGCTTTTATTAACTATATCTGGCTTTGGACGATTTGAAAATATTTCTCCCGTTAATTGTAAAATAAGCAATGTTTTTTCTCATTCTAAAAGAACACCCGCCAAAATAAACGAGCGGATGTAAAATATCGAGAAAGATAAAGTTGTTTGCATTTCAAGCGGATGATGATAGGTTTAATTCTTATTAAATCCTAAATTGAGCGATTCTTGATCGGAGACACCCTATCTCTCTGACTCATTCTCAGAATCGCTCAACTCAGGTAAATCTCAGTCGCCCCAGAATGTATGTTAAAGGAGCTGTCGCCATGACCGAAGCTATATCAGGCTGGTTCATCAAACGTTACAATGAAATTATATCATTTCTGAAACGATGGCCTGAATTCCCCGAACTTATTTATCGTGTGATCTGCCATTTCTGGTACAGCTTTCTAAAGAAGGGCTTACTGTTGAAAGC
>CAYTSZ010000092.1:0-8261 GCA_964440635.1 uncultured bacterium | reverse complement strand
AACCTTTACAATTATTGTCAGTTTTATATATTTCAGGTCGGGACAGTATATTTCTTCCGCTTGATTTGAGACAATTAAGTTGTTGGTCTTAAAATTTTCGTGTGGAAGATTAATATAGGTCATTCGTAAACAGGAGTGGGCCGTGATGTTCCGGTTATAGGAGCAAGGGCCTGCCGGGAGGTTATAAGCAAACTTCTTGCCAGAAATAAACTGACAAAAAAAGATGTAGCCCACTGGGCGGTTCATCCCGGCGGCAAGACTGTTCTGGACAAAATCAGGAAAACCCTCGAACTTACCAAAAGTGATCTAAGACATTCCTATTCTATTTTTGGAAACTTCGGCAATATGTCCTCGGCCAGCGTGGTATTCGTGCTGAAACAAATTTCAGAATCAGCAGACCTTCAGTCCGGAGATTACGTAATAATGACCAGTTTTGGAGCCGGATTTACAGCTTTTGCCTGTCTTTTGCGGGCTGTAGAGTAACAAAAACCGGGTCCGCGTGGCTCTGGTATGGGGGAAATTGGGATTGTTATGGAAACACGGGGAGTAATATAAATTTCACGTAATTTTCCAAAAAGTACAGAAAAATTCGACTGAATATTTCTTGTTTATCTGTCTCGGACTGTCTATAATCGAGATGTTATAAAATCAGAAAAAGAGATTTCTTATCTTGTTGTGAAGGAAGCGTAATAAGTGGTAAATTATCTGCGTGATTTCTCTCTAACCCCCCCCATAGAAGCGGTATACCGGCGGCTGGGGTATAAAAAAAGGTCCACCGAACTCCCGCAAAGAGCGAGGGAAAGGATTGATCATCATATAGACAGAGGCCTGGCCCTCTGTGATCCTCAGGCCGTGTGGGAAATTTGCGATTTTACCGTCGCTACCGACAGCATAGTAATCGCCGATCATATCACAATGGAAAGTGAAAATTTGAAATCGTTTCTGGCCGGTTATGGAAAAGTGGTCATTATGGGTTCGACAGCAGGAAGTAAAATCACACAGGCAGCGAAGGAAAAAATAGAAGATTCTCCCTTCGCCGCGGTGATCTACGACGCGGTGGGATCCGAGGTGGCCGATTCCGTCCTGAATCGGTTGATGAAACATCTAAATCGCATTCTGACACCGAAAGGAAAAAAACTCTCGCGGAACAGATACAGTCCCGGTTACGGCGATCTTGATCTCTCTGTTCAAAGAGATCTTTACCTGTTTCTCGATATGGAAAATATCGGGGTCGTTATTACCGAAAACTATCAGCTTGTCCCCGAGAAATCTGTTATAGCCATAGCGGGTGTTGAAAGGAAGTAGTTAAACTTGAATAAAACTGAATTTAAGAAATATCTTGCTGATAATGTTCTTATACTTGACGGAGCGACCGGGACAGAAC
The DNA here is from genome assembly GCA_964440635.1 of uncultured bacterium. Classification (GTDB taxonomy): domain Bacteria; phylum T1Sed10-126; class T1Sed10-126; order T1Sed10-126; family T1Sed10-126; genus CAYTSZ01. The sequence goes on along the minus strand of CAYTSZ010000092.1, from coordinate 6,877 downwards.
TTCAGAAGAGAGGTCTTCCCCCTGGCGTTTGTCCCGAAAAATGGGTGAGTGAGAACCCCGGGGTTCTTAATGATCTGCAGGGAGCCTATGCCGAAGCGGGTTCTGATGTCGTTTATTCCTGCACGTTCGGTGCCAATAAAATCAAACTCGCCGAGTTCGGTCTGGAAAAAGAAGTGATATCTTTAAACCGTCGTCTGGCGGAACTGAGCCGAAACGCAGTGGGGGAAAATGTTCTTGTGGCGGGGGATCTTGCTCCTACCGGCCTTCTTGTCGAACCTTTCGGGGATCTTGCTTTCGAGGAAGCTGTTAATATCTACAGTGAGCAAATAGAGGGTCTTGTTGAAGGGGGAGTCGATTTTTTCATTATTGAGACCATGATGGATATTCAGGAAACCAGGGCCGCGCTTCTTGCGGTGCGCGAAACTACTGATATGGCCGCCTGTGTTTCGTTGACCTTTTCAGAAGGCGGAAAGACCCTGACTGGAACCGACCCGGTTACCGCCCTGATTACACTTCAGGCTATGGGAGCTGCCGCGGTGGGATGCAACTGTTCAACCGGTCCTGCGGAAATGCTGAATCTTATTAAAAAGATGAGCCCCTTTGCCCGGGTCCCTCTTATTGCCAAACCCAACGCGGGAATTCCCCGGGAAGTTGAGGGCGAGGTCGTCTTTGATATGAAGGCCGACCGTTTCGCCACCTTTGCATCTGATTTTATCGAAAACGGTGTCGGGATGCTGGGGGGATGTTGTGGAACTTCACCGGAATATATACGCGATGTGGCGAAAAATGTTGCCCCTCTCAGTCCATCAAAACCGGAAGACAAAGGTCATACCGCCATCAGTTCATCTCGGGAAACCGTTTTCTTCGCCCCCGATCTTCCTTTAAGAATTATTGGAGAAAGAATCAATCCCACCGGTCGCCAGACGATGCAGGAAGAACTGAAACAGGGAAAGATGACTGAAGTTCGTCGGTTGGCTTTCCAGCAGACCAGAAAGGGTGCGGACCTTCTTGACGTCAACATGGGGATGTACGGTATTGACGAGGGAACCACAATGAAAGAAGCGGTAAAAATTCTCTCCGTTATCGTGGATGTCCCTCTCTGTATCGATTCCTCTGATCCCGAGGTTATCGAGACCGCTTTGCGTATCTATCCCGGAAAAGCCCTCTTGAATTCTATTCCCTGTGAAAAGGAAAAAATGGAGAAACTCCTGCCCGTGGCCCGAAAATACGGTGCGAGCTTTATTGCCCTTCCCCTTAACGAGGAGGGAATTCCTGAAACGGCAGAAGAAAGATTCCGTCTCGCGGAGCTTCTGGTAAAAAGGGCACAAGAAGAAGGACTCAAAAAATCGGATATACTTGTGGATCCTCTCCTTATGACTATCTCTTCCAAACAGGAAATGGGCCGCGAGGCTCTGAAGGTAATCCGTCGGGTTACCGAAGAGCTGGGATGTCTCACCACCGGCGGACTTTCCAATATTTCGTTTGGCCTTCCGGAGCGGAGTTACGTCAACGCTTCTTTTCTCGCGCTGGCCGCCGCCATGGGTCTGACCTCGGCCATCGCCAATCCGGATGATACAGTTGTGATGGGGATCAAGCGTGGATGTGACGCTATTCTGATCCGGGATAAGGACTGTGCGCTTTACCTGCAGGAATACGGGGAACAAAAGGGAAAAGAGAAAAAAGAAATTTCTTCAGAGTCCCTCTCGCTTCCGGAAAAAATAAAAAAGAGTGTTATTGAGGGGGAAAAAGAGAACATCGTGAACCTTCTGAAAGAAGCCCTGGACGAAGGAATGAAACACGGCGATATTGTAAGTGAATGTCTGATTCCCGCCATTCGCCGCGTGGGTGATCTTTACGAGAAAAAAACCTATTTCCTCCCTCAGCTCATACTGAGCGCAGAGACCATGAAGGAAGGGTTCGAGTTTCTTGAACCCGGCCTCGCGGCGAATGGCGAGGCAGAAGTAAAGAAAAAGGTTATTATGGCTACCGTCAAAGGAGATGTCCATGATATCGGTAAAAACATCGTTTCTCTGATGCTGCGCAACTCCGGCTACGATGTTATCGATCTGGGGAAGGATGTTGAGGCAAACGAACTCGTTGCTGCGGCCAGGAGGGAGAATGCCGATGTTATCGGTCTCTCCGCCCTGATGACCACAACTATGGGAGAAATGAAGAAAATCATAGAGGCTGTCAGAGAGGCCGCCCTTACTGTCCGGGTAATTGTCGGGGGAGCGGTAATTACAGACGAATTTGCCCGGGATATTGGCGCCGACGGATACGCTAAAGACGCCCTGGCGGCCGTTAAGCTCGTGGATAGTTTTTACGCCGAATAACAAAACCGACCTCAAATTTGAACGAACTGGCGCAGTGCAAAAAAAATTTGTTTATGCTATTATCCACGTATAAAAGATAAAAGAGACATAATCCCCCCGCTTAAAGAAAACACAGATTATTAATCCCCCTCCCGGGTAGACTCCCACAATCTGTAAAACAAAAAAAGCAAGAATAACGGTTGAGTCCACTCCGAAAAGCCCTCTCCCCTGGTGGGAGAGGGTTGGGTGAGGGGGAAGATGGCTTTGAATCACCAATACACCCCCCTTTGTGTTTCCCCCCGTCAAGGGGGGAAGTTTTTGGAGTGGACTCACGGTTATTACGTTCCATACCGGGGGTCGTTTGTTTGAAATGTGGAGATATGCAAAAAAATGTAAACTTCATCTGGCTTTGCGAAAGGTGCCGGAAATACAGACGAAACATTCCTTGTTTATCGTCTGAAACTGACTATAATTGAAATAATGTAATGTACAGTTATTTTTTATCTGATGTCGAAAACAACGGTTGCAATCAGGATGATTTCTTCAGTATGACCTGATTCACATGAGGTTTCGTTCAGTATGTGATAGCAACGGAGCTGAAGGGGGTGATTTTATTGTGGATGCAATCGCAGGAAATCGCTGAAGGTGGGCACATAATGTGGGGGATGTCCGGTGGTATGTGGCTGTTTGGCTTACTGTATGTCATTGTCGTTGCGGTATTTATCTGACTTATGTTTCGGGGCATTATAGCTCTCGAAACAATCGTTAAAGTCAAAAAGGAGGAATCAGATTCAAAAGAATAATCAACTTTTCTGGGAGTGATTTGTTATGAAGAACCGACTATGGGTTGGCATTTTACTGGGCATGTTGTTCATACTGGGAATCGGAACTGGCTATTGGGCATATGCTCAGCCTGGCCATGGAATGAATAACAATCGTCACATGATGGGCCGGAGCCGTCATTCCGGTGTTCAGATGGGCAGTGGACAGTATATGGGAATGATGAATATGCCCATGATGAATCACAACATGTCCGCCGAGGAAATGGACCAGTACTGTCAGCGGATGAATAAGTGGCACGAACGCAAACAGTCAATGATGCAAAAAAACACCGAACGTCTCAATACTCTGATGAGCGAAATGAAACAAGCTTCCTCCGATAAAAAACTCCAAGCCATGGAGAGTGTGGTGATAGAACTGGTCGATCAGCATAACAACCGACCTCGAATGACGGGAACCATAAAACCCATGATGAACATGATGATGGGTATGCATCGGATGGACCAATCGCATCGTCAGATGATGATGGAGCGCATCCAGTCCTGTCCTTTCTATCGGGAGATGGAGGAAAACGAAAAAGAAAAGTAGGGGGCCGGTTTAACAGGGAAGAATGAACAACGAATAAAAAATCATGCCCGGTGGATAGCTCCGGACGGTATGTTCATGAAGATACTGCTGGTTGAGGAAGGAACAATCCGTTTCTTCTTCACCTTACTGTCCGGAATCGTTACATCGTCCACCTGTGGTCCTCAAATTCGAAACGCAATTGGTTCAGGATTGGAAAAAACCATGTTTTAGAGTATCTCAACGGGTACACCACTCAGCACTGGCAGGTTCTCCGGCTGGTATTTCGGGGAAACGAGTAAAAAACGAAGACAAACCATAGATGAGGCTTACGGATGCCCGGTTAGTCCGGTTCTTACAATCAATTATTGTGGCGAATTTGAATTTTCGCTGATTGCCGACTCCAGATATACAAGTATGCCCCGGCAGATATCGGTGCCCGAGCTGTGGCCGCTGGCCAGTGGAGTTATGAAATCAGATGCCGTTGTTTTTTTGCGAAGCATTTTATGGACGAGGGTTTCAAACTGCAGGGAAAATTTTCCCGTCCCGGCAAATTGAAGCTGCCAGTAACTGGTTCTTGTTGTTTGTTTTTTTACCTTCGGGAAGAATTCTCTATCGCTGATTATTTTATTATTCCCGGAAATTCTATCCGTTAATAATATCCCGGCAAAAAAATCATCCCAGGTCGGCGTCAATCCTTCTCCCATCCCAAAAAATTCAATAAAATCTTCTGCGTACAGATGAAGATAGTTCAGCTTAGTCTGAACTAATTTTGCAGCTCCGGCGAGGCCGGATTCGTCTGTTTTGTCGAGCAGGGTGGGCTGACCGCTGATTTTAAGCGATTTTTTTAGCTGCCTGATGTTAAAGGGGATCAGATCTTTGTTTATTGGTTTAGAGTTTCTGGCGGGTTTAATATCCGGGTGCAGTTTGAATTTTCGTCCACCGATTTTTATATGTGGATAGGAGAATTTAACTTTTTGCCCTTTTTTTGCTTTTTCGACCATTGTCTGCTCGCCCAGCAGGGATAGGGGGTGGAGAGTTTCTTTTTTGCTGGTGCAGTTGATTAAAAAATCATCGGCCAGAATGTCAAAAGAATGGTTGAAAACGGCAGAGATATGACCGGTTGTCTCCGGGATATCGGGAAGGAAAGAATCGACGCGGCACAGCAGGTTATTTTTAGCCATACGATATAGATTTACCCCTTTTCAGTATCATCAACAAGGAGAAGAATGATGCTCTTTGGTTTTTATGGTCCGAGGCCGAGTGATTTATCCGTTCACCAGGCGGTGGTTAATAACTGCCGGTTTAAACCATGGAATAGCGGGCTTTTTCTTTTTCTTTGCCTTCGTTTTGTGGCAGTGCCCACCAGACATCTTCGTCGCGGATTGGCATGTGGGTAAGGTCGGCGCCGACAGCTTTGTAAATGGCGTTACCTATGGCCCCGCACAGAGCAATCATTCCGTGTTCTCCAACACCGCGCGCTCCGTATGGTCCGTCAATCTGCGGCGTTTCGATGACAATTCCTTCGATTTCTTCGGGTATATCCAGTGCGGTGGGAATCTTGTTGTCCGTGAATGACGGATTAAGCAGATGACCCTCGTCATCGTAAATATAGCCCTCGCAGACAGCGGTTCCCAGCCCCTGGAGCATTCCACCGATCATCTGGCCGCGAACTGCGCCCGGGTTTATAGCTTTACCAACGTCGAAAGCGGAAGCAACTTTTATGATGTTAAACTGGCCGGTTTTGGGATCAACCTCGAGGGTGACACCGTGTGCGCCGTAGGTCCAGTCCAGAGCGGGACGGCCCTGTCCGGTTTCTTTGTCCAGACTTGTAAGACCCTGGGCCATATAACGGCCAACTCCGACCAGCGGTCCACCGATACCCTGACCGTTGGGATAAGCATAACCAACCGAAAGTTCAGCAAAGGTAACAAAGTCTTCCGGATGATGTTTGATAAAAATCTTTCCATCCTTGTGGTCAAGATCACATGGATCAGCCCTTAAAATTTCCCCTGCATCACCGTAGGCCTTTTCAAGCAAATCCTTGCAGGCCAGTATACAGGCGTTGCCGCTCATTAAAAGGCCTTTTGAGGCCACGGTCTGCCAGTCGTAGGTGCCTTTTTCCGTGTCGCCCTCAAAACTCATATTAATTTTTTCTACCGGGATTCTTAGTTCCTCGGCGATCATCTGGGCCAGAGAAGTATAAGTCCCCTGACCGTAATCGGTCAGAGATACGTCGGCAATTACGGAACCGTCTTCGTTGAGCTTGACCACCGCGGAGGTGGCGGTAAAAGAGGGCATGGCCGGTGCTTTGTGCAGCGCGGCCACTGCTTTGGCAATCTTTTTCCCGGTCTTTTTTTCCCGTTTCTTTTCCTCTCCCGTCAGCTCACCGTAGTTGATGGCTTTTGCTGCTTCCTCCATACATTTGACAACATCGCCGGTGTTTTCGGTGATTGTTTCGCCGGTCAAGGTAATAGAACCCGGTTTTAAGGCGTTTTTCTTGCGTAATTCCAGGGGGTCTATAGCAAGTTTTTCTGCAATGTAATTAAGATGGCGTTCGGCTCCCCAGGAGAATTCCACGTGACCAAAACCGCGATAGGCGGTGCCGTAGGGTTTGTTGGTATAAATCGTATATGCATCGACCCAGGCGTTGGGAATTTCGTAAGGACCGCTGGCCGAATAAGCCGAAGCCCTGGTTACGTTAACCGCGTAATCGGCGTAAGCGCCTGAATCCCAGAACATGGTCATTTTTTGAGCCACTATTTTCCCGTCGTCTTTTACACCGGTTTTTATCCGGTAGGTAAGTCCGCTGCGGCAGGGTAGCAGGCTGAACTCTTCCTCGCGAGTGGCCTGAAGCTTGACCGGCCGGCCGTTGGCTTTTTTGGAAAGACAGCAGGCCAGGGGTTCAAGTCCGATCCCGGCTTTCCCACCAAAACCACCCCCGACGTGGGGAACGCGAACTCTGACATCTTTATGTGAAAGGCCAAAAGCCATACACAGCAGGTTGCGGACGGTAAAAGGTGACTGGGCTGAAGTGTGAACGTCAATCCGACCTTTTTCGCGCCATTGAGCGATTGCGATGTGTGTTTCCATCGGGACGTGCTGCACGTTGGGATTGGTGTATTCTCTTTCGAAAATATGATCGGCCTCTTCAAACCCTTTTTCGACGTCCCCTTTACGTATTTTTGTGTGATTGGCGATATTTGTACCCGGCTTGGGGG
>CAYTSZ010000091.1:0-8417 GCA_964440635.1 uncultured bacterium | reverse complement strand
ACCGTCATTCCGGCCCCTGACGCACACGGATGTGCTAATGCTGCGAACACAAGGATGTGTAAGAACAGTGCGAGCCGGAATCCAGTGGTTTTGACTTATTAATAAAAAATCTGCGTCCATCTGCGAGCCAATGCTTTTCTGTTTTTGGTTCCCTGCTTAACACAAAACCATCACCCAGACCCTCTGGATTCCGGCTCGGAGGCCGGAATGACATCAAAGTCAAACAACCCTCGGGATCCCGGCTTTCGCCGGAATGACATCGAAGTCAAATAACCCTCTGGATTCCGGCTTTCACAGGAATGACACTAAAACCAAAGCCCCGAAGGGGCGGCATATTAACAGCCCTGCGCTTACGCCCCGGGCTAATGTATACCGGCCCGTTGGGCCTTGAAAGCAGTTGCAAGTTCAAGATCCGAAATTCAAACCCCCTCTTCTCTGCTTTCGCTTTGGTGGCGAGGATTCACGGGCTTAATTCAGTAGATTTACCAGAATCAATTCGAGACGTTACAACTCAGTTTAGAAAATTGGCTACAAATACGCTCAGAGAATATTTGATTAAAGGGTTTATGATGGATGATGAAAGGTTAAAACAGGGAAATCAGCTTTTTAATGAAGATTATTTTGAAGAGTTGCTTGAGCGTATCCGCGAAATCCGCGCTTCGGAACGCCGGTTTTATCAAAAAATAAAAAAATATATCGGAGAAAGAATTTTATTATATCCCCTTCTCTACTTTTAATTCCTGCTCGTAGAGAATTTTTTCTGTTTCTGCTATTGCTTTCTTGAGCATTGTGCTTTTATCTTCATAACTCATAAACGCAGATTTAAAACCGTTTATAATTAACTGTCTGATGTCAGTCAGGCTGAGGTTGTAATGTTCGACTGCTCGCAGATATTCATCGGTGACTGTGGTATTACTGACAGTTCTGCTGTCCGTATTCAAGGTGACTCTCAGACCTCTGGCCAGATATGTTTTAAACGGGTGGTCCTCGAAGGTGTCCACGGCGTCTGTCTGGACATTGCTGGTCAAGCAGACCTCCAGCGGTATCCGGTGGTCGTTAACATATCGCATCAACTCCGGATCCTCAATAAGACGCACACCGTGGCCGATCCTGTGCGCCCCGCAGTAATGAATCGCCTGATGAATACTTTCCGGGCCAAATGCCTCTCCGGCATGAATTGTAAGGTTGATATTTTCATTTCTCGCCCTGTAGAAAGCCTCCAGGTGTTTTTTTGCCGGATAACCCGCCTCGGCACCGGCCAGGTCCAGAGCTACAACTCCCCGGTCGCGATATTCGGCCGCTTTGCCGGCCAGTTTTTTTGAATACTCAGGATCGTCCTGGCGCATGGCCGTGAGTATTAAACCCGTTTGTATATCAAACTTGTTTTCAGCTTCCTTGAGGCCGGCCAGTACCGATTGGATAACCTCATCCGCGTCCATCCCTTCCTGCGTATGAAGATAAGGGGCAAACCGAACCTCAAGATACCAGACATTTTCTTTTGCAAAATCCTCGGCCATCTCAAAAGCAACTCTCTTCAGCCGACCGGGTTTCTGCAAAAAACGCAACGGCAAATCAAAAGCACTCAGGTAATCAACAAGATCCCTGCATTTTTCCGGCACGGTGAGCTGCCCTTCGATATCTTCCGGCACTTCCAGGCCCTCTTCCCTATAAAATCCAGCCACGGTCCCATAGCGAAGCGCACCATCCAAATGCGTATGCAGATCAGTCTTGGGCAGCGCCTGCAAAATTTTCCGTTTAATCCTCATTAAAATCAACTCCACAGTTAAATAAAAATAGCGGCTGGTTTCAATTTTAAAACAATTTTACAGATAGGTTAATATTTATCGGGGGCGGGTTACTGTTACGCCTGAATAGGCGGCGTTTTTGAAAGCTCCCGGTTTTTTTATGGTTAGTTTTACTTCTGGAAGATCGAACTCCGCCGCAATTTTGCCGGCCAGGTGGTCGGCCAGGGATTCTATCAATCTGAAGGAAGTTTGACCGGCCAGTTGTTTCAGGCGGCAGGAAACCTTCCAGTAATCAACTGTATCTTTTAGAACGTCTTCACCGGCGGCTCGGGAACAATCGACGGGAATTTCGATATCGAACCATAAAAGCTGGGGCTGGTCTCTTTCACCGGGGTTTGCTCCTACCACGCAGTTTATCTCCAGGTTCTTTATGAAAATTTTATCTTTTTCGCTGTTCATCAATAACGGCTAAACAGCGGAGCATCGCCGGTTCCTTTGAATTTTTCTTCCTCGCTATGATATCCGCGAATTACACGTCGGGTTCCCCGGCTTGAGCGCAGAACCATGGAATGAGTTATGATTTCTTTACCATCGTAACGAACACCGTCCAGAAAATCACCGTCAGTCACACCGGTGCAGGCGAAAAGAATATCATCACCGGAGGCAAGTTCATCAACGGAATATATTTTTTCAAAATCATCTATCCCCATTTTATCCAATCTTTCAAACTGTCTGTCTCCGATGGGATTAAAACGGGTCTGAAAATCTCCGCCAAAACACTGCATGGCGGCGGCACTGAGAACACCTTCGGCACTGTTACCGATACCAGCCAGCATATCTATACCAGACTCAGGCAGACAGGTGGCAAGGGAGGCCGAAACATCACCGTGATCAATCAATTTGATCCGACAGTGGAGACTGCGAAGGGTTTCAATCAGTTCTTCATTACGAGCCCTGTCCAGCAGCACACAGGTAAATGACTCCAGGGGTTTGTCCTTGGCTTCGGCGGCTCGTTTTACATTGGTGGCAAAATCATCGTTAAGATCTATTGCTCCCCGGGCATCGGGGCCCACAGCCAGTTTCATCATATAAACATCGGGGGCATGTAAAAACGATCCTTCCGGTCCCATAGCTAAAACACAAAGAGCACCCGAACCTCCGCGGGCAACAATTGTAGTTCCTTCAAGGGGGTCCACTGCAACATCCACTTTCGGTCCTTCCCCGGTCCCCACTTTTTCGCCTATATAAAGCATAGGGGCCCGATCCTTCTCCCCTTCACCGATAACAACCGTGGCATCAACTGGTACATAACTGAACATATCCCGCATGGCATCCACGGCTGCCTGATCCGCGGCGTTCTTATCGCCCCAGCCCATGTAACGTGAAGCGGCTATCGCAGCCAGTTCGGTCAGTCTTACGGTATCCAGAGTTAATTGCCTGAGCGTCATCTTTAAATCCTCCAGGACAGATAATATTTTATTCAAATCGCAGGTTTATTTTACCACAGAGGTAGAAGCAGACAAGGAGAAAAGGGAGAACGGCAAATTCAACGTCAACTACTTTTTACCACAGAGGACACAGAGGGGCACAGAGGAAATCAAAATATTTTGAGAGGGAAACTTCAACATCAAATTCAAAAACAAGTTTGACACAGAGGACACGGAGGTAAAAGCGGGCAAGGGGAAAACATCGAAGAGGCGACCTTGCGAAGAGGCGAAACAGCTTATTGAGTGAAGAAGTTAAAGAAGTGAAGAGGTGAAGGAGTGGAGGAAAAGGCAGAACTTGAGAAACTGCTAAATATTTATAACACAGATTAGCTTAAAATTCTATATTAATCGAAATCAATTCGACACGTTGCAGTTTAGTTTGAAGGTGTTTCTCCTTATTACTTGTTCGTTCCCTCTTCCTCTCGTCTTTTCGCATTTATAATTTTGCGATTCCCCCCTCTGTGTCCCTCTGTGACCTCTGTGGTGAAAATGTTTTGACCTGGTGTTTTGATTTTAACTACGAACGATGAACTGTGTTTATTCCTTTTCGCGGGCTGTTTTGTAGTCCTGCTGGAGACGGTTTAAGGTGTTCATTGCTTCCAGGGGGGTCATTTTTTCTACTTCCAGTTCTTCAAGTTTGTCCAGAACCTGGCGGGCCGGGTGGAAAAGATCTAACTGGGCCATCTTTTTTTCTCCCTGAGCCGCTGGTATTTTTCTTGTTTTTTCCTCTTCGAGTTCATGCAAAACCTGCCGGGAGCGTTCGATTACAGCTTCGGGCAGACCGGCCAGTTTCCCAACCTGAATCCCGTAACTGTGGTCGGAGTGGCCTTCAACCACCTGGCGCAAAAAGACTATCTCATCGTCCCATTCCCTCGCCCGCACAGTCATGTTGAATACACTGTCGAATCTTTCGGCGAGTTCATTCAACTCATGATAATGGGTTGCAAAAAGAGTGCGGGCATTTATCCGGCGGGCGATATACTCAACAACCGACCAGGCTATTGCCACCCCGTCATAGGTGCTGGTCCCCCGCCCCACCTCATCAAGTATCAGCAGACTGCGGTCCCGGGCATTATTAACAATTTCAGCCGTTTCTATCATTTCAACCATGAAAGTTGATTGCCCCCCGGCCAGAAAATCATGCGCACCGACACGGGTGAAAACACGATCAATCATACCTATACGAGCAAACTTCGCCGGAACAAAAGAACCCATCTGGGCCATTATACTAATCAGAGCAACCTGGCGGATATAGGTGGATTTCCCCGCCATATTCGGACCGGTTAAAATCACCAGCCGTCTATCCTCATCCAGTTCAAGGTCATTGGGCACAAACTCTTCTTCATGTATTTCTTCAACCACCGGATGGCGGCCTTCCTCAATCTTCAATTCACTGCTCCAGTCAACGCGGGGCCGGTGGTAGCCGCGCTGGCGGGCCAGATCGGCCAGGCAGACGATTACGTCAAGATCCGCCAGCACATCGGCGTTCTCCTGGAGTTTTTCGAGATACTTCAGGATATCCTCACGCAAACCTGTGAAAAGATTTTCTTCAAGAGCCATAGCCTTATCCTCGGCTCCGAAGATCATCCGTTCTTTTTCTTTCAGTTCCGGAGTAATATATCTTTCGGAATTAGTCAGGGTCTGTTTGCGCTGGTAATCATCAGGCACTTTATCCAGGTTTGCATCGGTAACTTCAATATAGTAACCGTAAACACGGTTATGCCCCACCTTCAGGGAACTGATACCGGTTCGCTCACGTTCCTCTTTCTGAAGGTTTGTAATCCAGTCGCGTCCACCGCGCATAAGGTCACGCAGTTCATCCAGTCTTTCACTGTAACCCTCTTTAAAAATTTCACCCTCTGAGATTTTGGCGGGAGGATTATCAACAATAGCATTATCAAGCTCCTCGCGCAGATCAGCCAGTTCATGCAGCCTGTTTTTCATCAGACTGTATTCATCAGTGTCAGGAAGAAGCTCTTTTATTTCCGGAATCCTTTTCAAACTCTCACCCAGCGCTTTCAAATCACGGGGATTGGCACGGTTCGAACCGATTTTTCCCACAATTCTCTGGATATCAAAAATCTGACGGAGCTGTTCTTTGACCACTTCTATTTCGGGACCGTTATTCAAAAACCATTCGACTGAATTCAAACGGCTGTTTATCTTTTTATCATTAAGGAGGGGGCGAAGAATCCAGTGCCGCAGGCGGCGCGACCCCATTGCGGTTTCGGTCTCATCCAGAACATCCAGCAGGGTGGCCTGCTGCTGACCGGTCAACGATTCAACAAGTTCAAGGTTGCGCTGACTGGCAGCATCCAGAACCATAAAACGATCACGATGATAATAAGTTATCTTATTCAGGTGGGACAATTTCTGCTTCTGGGTATCAGCCAGGTAATGAACAATTGCCCCCGCCGGACTGAGCAGAGAGGAATTTTCTATTATTTCCTCCGGAGGCTCAGAATCAAACTGTTTATTGAGACTGATCCTCGCCTCTTCGGCTTCAAACTGCCAGCCGGGCCGGCGGGTCACTGCAATATTGTCGTAGTGGGTATTTAATTTATCTATGACAGATTCATATTTTTGTTCATCGGAAACTAATATTTCCGCCGGATGCAGACGACAGATTTCAGAGATCAAGACACTGTTTTCAGCATCATCGTCGAACTCCGTTACCTCAAATTCGGCGGTGGAAAGATCCACATAAGCAAGACCAACCTTATTATCAGTCCCGGAAAATGAAAAAGAAAGCAAATAATTATTCTGCCGGCTGTCCAGATAATCCTCTTCCGTAAGGGTACCGGGAGTTATTACCCTGACCACCTGGCGGTCTACCACCCCGCTGGCCTGAGAAGCCTCTTCCACCTGCTCGCAGATGGCAACACGATGACCGGCCGTAAGTACTTTTTCTATATAGGAATTGACAGAATGGGCGGGAACCCCGGCCATTGGAATTTCATTGTCTTTACCGATCGGTTTAGAAGTAAGAGTCACCTCCATCACACGGGAACCTGTTTTGGCATCTTCGTAAAAAAGTTCGTAAAAATCTCCAAGACGGAAAAAAAGAAGTTCATCCTGATACTGATCTTTTATCTTATGATACTGCTCTAACAGGGGGGTTGTTTTCTTTTTAGCCATAGTTAAAAAATATTCTCCCGAAGTAAAAATAACTCGTTCTTAAAATAAATTCAGCTAACCAGAAATCTAACATTCACCGGCCACCAAAAAAACTCTCACTGAAACCATCTGATAATTACACCGTTCACTGGCGGGCGATAAAACCATCCAGCCCATTTTTCTTTACAATTTTTAAGATTTCAGAAGCTTTTGCTTTGCTCGGGAACCCACCGATACGGACCCGGTGGTAAATTAGCCCCGAAACCCGGGCTTTTTTGATCACAGGTTCATAGTTGAACTGACGCCTTACTTTGCCGGCCAGTGACTCCGCCTGACTGCGGCGGGTGAAAGAACCGACCTGAACCCAGTAAAGGCCCCCGGAAGTCCTGGCGGGAGTGGCGGAAGGCTCTGAAGGATTACGGCGCTGGGACGGCAGAAGATTTTCGGGCAGGGGCAGACCGGCGATTTGCTCCTCGGCTTCCACCAGCACGAGGCTATTGGGATAATGACGGATTATATGACTGTAAGCGACATAGGCTTCGGAATCCGAACCGATCTCCTGAAAATATCTGCCTTTTAGCAACCAGAATTCCGGTCTGGTTTCCTCCCCGGGATGCAGGATATATTCTTCAAGTAAGTCGTTTGAGACCGAATAATTTTTCTGAGCCAGAGCCACCCTGACGAGTCCCAGTAAAGCGTGAGGTTTGGTTTGTTCAGATTCGCGGGCGTTTTTATACCATTTTTTGGCCTGAGCGAATTCTCCTACCTGTTCGGCCAGATTACCAGCTTCCAGCCAGAGCTGGGCTTTCACCTCACCGGCGGGGGGCAGATTATCTTTTAACAGATTTAACTGTTTTGTCCCGGGTTCACCCAGACTGACAATCCGAATCCAGGCAATAAGATATTTATTTTTTTGAGCGGCGGAGGATTTCTCCACCGCAGAAAGAAGAGCGGCGCGAGCAGCGGAAAAATCGGTGGAAACACGTGAATAAAGATAATATTGGCGGGCCGTCGAAGGTTCGGGCAGATCTTCAATAAATTCCGGGGCCGGCTGCCGGGACTCGGCAAGGATCTTTTCCAGTTGTTGATAGCTGGCCGCATGAATAACCAGAGGAGAAAAACAGAGTAGAGCAATCGCAATAACTGCTGTGATTGACTTAAAAAAGGGGGCGGACATTAGCAACTGACCACCGTTTTATCTTTCAGAAATTTACTGTTCACGCTGCCAAACAGCGTATAGGATTCCGCTCGTTCCACTTTGACAGGAACAAAATCTCCAACAAAACGCTCAGGCAGAGCATCAAAAACAATCACCTGATTGCTCGAAGTTCGCCCCGTAAACTGACGGTTGCCAGGTTCACTCTTGGGACTGGGACCTTCCACAAAGACCTCCACGGTCTGGCCGCACAGACGCTGGTTTTCTATCCGGGCCTGTTTCTGATAACAATCAATCAAACGAGAATGGCGGGCTGCCACCAACGGATCTGGGACAACATCTTTAATTTTTGCCGCTTTTGTCCCGCTGCGGGGGGAATAACGAAATATGAAAGCCTTGTTAAACCTGACCTGTTGAAAAAGATCAATCGTTTGCTGAAAATCCTCTTCGGTTTCACCGGGATAACCAACAATAACATCAGTAGTAATTGAAACATAACGATCCAGAGCGCGCAGTTTCTTCACTATTTCCAGATAATCTTCTCGAGTATATTTTCTATTCATCGCTTCCAGAATACGATTTGATCCCGATTGAACAGGCAGATGGATATTTGAGGCAAGTTTTGGAAAACGGTCATAACAAGCGATCAACTCATCGCTGGTATCCACGGGATGAGGGCTGGTAAAACGCAGTCTGAATTTCCCCGGAATAGCAACGGCCCGTTCGAGTAATTGATAAAACTCAATACTTTCTTTGAGATCTTTACCGTAACTGTTAACCGACTGGCCGAGTAAAGTGATCTCTCTGTAACCGTCCCGAACCAGATTCTCTATTTCAGAAAGTACATCGGCCGGGGGACGGCTTTTTTCCCGGCCACGAGTATAAGGGACAATACAATACGAACAGAATTTA
>CAYTSZ010000090.1:0-8422 GCA_964440635.1 uncultured bacterium | reverse complement strand
TTGTGTTCGCAGCATTAGCACATCCGTGTGCGTCAGGGGCCGGAATGACGGTCAATATCGCCTCTGCCGTCATACCGAACTTTCCCCCGCCGCCATTGCTGTCCAGCACTCAAGCGGGAACTACCAGTGAAAACTTTATACTTTTTCAGCAACTCCCCGATTGAGTGCTGGATGACTCGGCAATCCATAAGTTTTTAACTTTGAAGCTGATTTTTTCTTTCGCTCAAGCTCTCAAGCTCACATCCTCTCAAGCTCTGCCTCTATGCCCGGTAATCCATTTCCCCTGCCCGTCATTGCCGGGCTTGACCCGGCAATCCATGATTTTAAGAAGGTTTTACAAAATCCTATAAGGATAACGGACGAGGGGAAATTTTGATTAATTCCTCAGGAAATTGATATACTAATCTCAGATTAACAAAACAGACCGCAGGATGTGAACTATTGATGAACTCTGTAATTGTTGCCACAGGGGCGCTTGCCTGTTTATGGTTGGGATACCGTTTTTACGGCAAACACATTGCCACCCGGCTGCTTGGGCTTGATGATCGCAACCCGACACCGGCCCACCTGTATCGGGATAACATCGATTATGTTCCCAGCAACCGCTGGGTGCTGTTCGGGCATCATTTTGCTTCTATCTCCGGGCTGGGGCCAATACTGGGGCCGGCAATCGCAGTTATCTGGGGCTGGGTTCCGGCTCTGCTCTGGATAGTGTTCGGGACAATTTTTATCGGCGGTGTTCACGACCTGGCCACGCTCAAACTTTCCGTCAGCAACCGGGGGCGCTCCGTTGGAGATGTTGCCGGGAAAATAATCAACCACCGCAGCAGGATTCTTTTTCTGCTGCTCAGTTTCTTTTTAATCACCCTGGCGATGGGAGTTTTCGCCTACGTGGTGGCGGTGCTTTTCGCCAAACTTTACCCGGAATCCATCATCCCGGTTTTTTCGCTGATGGTTATTGCCATGGGAATGGGAACTTTGGTTTATAAAAAAATAAGCACTCTAAAAACAGCAACGCTGATCGGTATCGGGCTGCTGATAATCTCGCTGCCCGCCGGCCTGCAATTGCCCGCACCCGCTATCGGAGTCACGGGCTGGATATGGATATTAATGGTTTATGCCTTTTTTGCTTCTGTGCTGCCGGTCTGGTTTTTGCTCCAGCCACGCGATTACCTGAACTCATTTTTACTTTACGCCGGACTTATCGCCCTCTACGCGGGGATGTTCTGGCTAAGACCGGATATTTCCGCTCCCGCTTTAAATATCGGAGCTGGCGCACCGGCCGATTTGCCACCGCTGTTTCCCATCCTTTTTACCACCGTAGCCT
Organism: uncultured bacterium; assembly: GCA_964440635.1. Taxonomy (GTDB): domain Bacteria; phylum T1Sed10-126; class T1Sed10-126; order T1Sed10-126; family T1Sed10-126; genus CAYTSZ01. The sequence goes on along the minus strand of CAYTSZ010000090.1, from coordinate 7,095 downwards.
GCGGAGCCATCTCCGGTTTCCACAGTCTTGTTTCATCCGGCACCACCGCCAAACAGCTCGATAAAGAAAGCGACGGATATCTGGTCGGATACGGGACAATGGTCGCCGAGGGAATTCTGGCCATAATTGTCCTTCTCGCCTGCGTTGCCGGTCTGGGCGGGCTGGAAAGCTGGCAGGGATACTACGGAAGCTGGCAGGAAGCTTCCGGACTGGCGGCCAAATTAAACGCTTTCATAGACGGCGGAAGCAGTTTTATCACTTCCTACGGCCAGCACATCGGAATAACCACCCAGATGGCCGGAACATTTATCTCACTGATCGCCGTCTCCTTTGCAATGACCACTCTCGACTCCGGCACAAGGCTCCTGCGCTATAACATAGAAGAACTGTCTGACGCCCTTGGGAAAAGCAGAGACGGTATCCCCGGCATCAACCGCTGGACCGCCAGTCTGCTGGCAGTGGCCGGTATAGGATTTTTTGCCCTGCTTAAGGTGGACGGTAAACCGGCCGGATTATTTTTATGGGTATTGTTCGGCTCAACCAACCAGCTTTTTGCAGGGCTTGGCCTGCTAACCGCTTCAGTTTACCTCTACAAACGCTCCAAACCTATTTTTTATACCCTGATCCCCCTGGTTATAATGGCCGTAATATCAGCAACCGCCCTGGGCATGATCAGCATCAAACACTTTCCGACAGCCACCTCCGGCAACTGGACCATATTTACGGTTTCCTTATTAATATCAATCCTGGCAATCTGGTTCATCTACGAAGCAATAGCCGCCTTCTTCCACCAGTCCAGACCAATCCACAATCAAGAAAAGTAGGATTTAAATGCTGTAACGTGTCACGATAATCCCGTGTAATTTATCGAATTACAGGTGGGAAAGCAATCTCAGCAAAATTGAATATTGAGAATCGAGATTAAGCGATTAGGAAATTAGGTAAAAATAAATTCAACACCCGTTAGCTCGCAGATAAACGCTGATAGACGCAGATTAACTTCAAACTCAACGTCACAACCTATTTTTACCACAGAGGAGATTCAAAATATTTTGTAACTCCTTATTGTTCAGTTTTTTAATTTGTTTTGAATAAGTGGGTTCATTTTCGGTGCATATAATTTCGCGTCCCTGATCCGAATCACAGATACGCCAGATGAATATATAAGTCAATTTTTTTATCGCTTAATTTTCGGAGAGAAAACGGGTTAATTTATGTCCCTGTAATTCTACAAACAGAACCCCCGGGCGGCTGTTGCTCAATACAGCTGGCTGTTTAAGGCAAACTGGGATTTCAAGGCTGAATTTTCCGGAGGACAGCTCAATTTAGTCGAGGAGTTTGATTACCCGGTCTGAAATTGTAATCCTGGCATCAAAATGATTCTCTATAGATATCTATTACAATTTCACTTTGTTTTAACTTCACGTATCATCGACAACTAATTCAACAGCTACGCAATCATCCACACCACAGGTAGTCCCTACCGTCCCCTCTCCATCCGGAAAATCTGATTCAGGAAGCGGATTTATTGTCTCGTAATCACCAGTTACTTCAACCGTGTAATTTTTATCGGGTTCATAATCACGGAAGCGGGCAATCCCCGAACTACCGCCATACCCGGTATGTTTGTAATCTATAACTGATCCGTTCATTTTTAAAGTTACTGTTTCGCCCTGGGCATTCTTTCCGTTTGATTCTTTGGTTACATGTACCCGAATATCATTGTAGCCGGTCAGGGGAATATCAACAGATAAAGAATCCCCCGGATTTACAGTGATAGAAGTGGTATCGGTCACGTAAACCGTAACCTCGGTTTTGGAAGAAATAATGTCGTAATCACCGGGATCCACGTCGAGAAACTCAAAGACTCCCTGCCAAGAGGTGTCATTTGCAATCACGTTCCCCGTATCGTCCTTCAGGTCATGTTTCACATTACTCAATGGATCGTTAGAAATGGCATGAAAGACGTTTCCATGAACATCCCCGGGCTTGGCTCCAAGCACAAGCGTATCCACTCGAACAATCGTGTCGGAGGTCATCGTGAGGCCGGTGATCGTGTCGCTGAAATAGCCGTCCAGACTGGCTGTGATGGTGTATGAAGTCGGTGGGTCAGCATAGACGTCCGTCTGGTCGATTCCACAGAAATGATAGCTCCCGTGAGATTGTCCCGGTGGTGGAGCGTTCGGGGAGGTTAACTGCGTATCGTTATTGCCTTCAGGAATAACTTTTATTGTTGCGTTCTCCAAAAACGCACCGCTTGAATCAGCGACCGTGCCTGAAAAACGCCCTTGAGGCCAAACGGAGAAATCATGTCGGACCATGGGGGAGCCGTCGAATTCTGTTGATGTTAGGTCAACAGGCCCGGTATCGCGGGTTTCATAAAACGTGCTCCAATCACCCGGACATTCCAGAGGTTGTCCTGTAGAGTTACCCGTTTGAGTAATCGTGGCGTCATACGTGCCGGTATCAAAGGGAGTGATTAAAACACCACGTTTGTTCCCCGGGGCTGTTCCCGAGAATGTTTTCGATGAACCCTCAAGGGTGACATTGAAGGTACTTCCAAGAGGGCTATTGGTTTGTTCGTTTCGAATATTTGACTGAAAGGTGATATTGCGAATTTCAAATGGGTGGATTCGATCACTCTCCTTACCTGCTTCCCATTTATCGTCCTGGGCCGTTTCCGTGAAATTATCGATGGCTGTAGAGATTTTTTCGGCAGAACTCTGAAACCCACCATTCACAAAAAACTGCGCATCATCGAATCCCGTGTGATATCCAACCTCACTAAGCACAAAAGCAGGATCGTGTTCATCCCGTATGTCGGCAAGCCAGCTTCCCAGGGCAAGATCACAAGTTACAAACGGATCAGAACAATTCACATCGTATGCGCCGTGACGGCCCCCTGCTACAACCGTTTCCAATTGATCAACTACATCAATTCCCAAAGAATCCTGTTGGTCGGCCTGAAAGGGTCCACGCATTTCAACAAAGCTTGGACCGGTATCGGTTGGTGTGGAAAACGTATCAGACCACACACTGGCTTTGTCCTGTCGATCAAACGATCCGGTAACCGTCTGCCGTGAATCCGGAAGAGTGGAGGTTTTTATCAAAGAGCCGTCTTTGCGAACACGATAGAGGATTGTGAAGGGGTCGACGTTACTAAATTCACTGTCAAGAAAGCGAGCAACGTATTGACGGCCCGGGATAAGCACCTGTGTATCCTCCCCCGATTTTATTTTCGCAGCAGGTGTATCTGACGCTGTTAATGTTAGAGGTGGCACAAACCACTCGACCTCGAAACCATGTGAAGGTGACCAAACGGTGGATTGCGGATCACCGGATGGTGAACCTGGGTACGTGGGTGTTCGGTATGGTACGTATTCTGTTCCATTGACACTCGTTAGGTTAATCCCGGCCGAGTTTGTATGGATGGAAATGAACAAATCGGGATCATCCACCGTTTTGGCACGATCCTCAAAAAGCACCGTTTGAAGGGGTCCGCTATCCTCACCTTTTGTAAGATGAATCGTATGACCTAGACTTTCAAGCTCTGTTTTGATGCGAGTTGAAATGTCCCACGAATTCAAAACTTCAAGCAACCCAAGAGGTGTATCTGAACTATTCGTTTTGAAGGTATAACTATCCCAATCATCTGCTGAAACTCTGTGAGTGTAAGTAAGCGTGTCGAAAGTTGTCTCATCCGACATAAGAGTATTCGGTTGTCCGATCGCTTGGATGCGAAAATTCTGAACAGTGACGTCCTCCCCGGCAAAATGCTGCTCAGATGTTGGATTTTCAAGGTTGATAATATTTGTCGCATAATTTACGCCTGAGATTTGAAGAGATTCATTCCCAACCCTTATTTGAGTATAGTCATGTGGCTCGGTATCTGTTGAAAATAGGGAAGCATCATTCACCTGAATCATATTTGAACCGGTGTCGGCCCCAACAGCTAATTTACTTCCCAAAAAATCGACGGTAAACGTTTGTCCACCACGGTTTTGCTCATCACCATTATGACCTGGATCCACAACGACTACCTTGGCTTCACCTAAAGAGGCAGCCCCCAAGAAAATCAAGCAGATCAGAAATACAGACACACAAAAATCACGCTTATTCATATCCATACTCCGACAAATCCTTTCCGAGCTTTTTTTTCGCTTTCATCCATAATTGTCCCTGGGAAGTCTTGGGCCAGAGTTTATGATCCGAGTGTTCCCAAAATTCTGGGTCCTTGAATTTTTCTACATAGTCGTAACGCGTTTCAATTACGTATTCGATGTCTTCCCAGCGGTTGATTTTTTCCAGGGTATTAAGTGTTTGATTGACCAGCTTTTGCCGATCCCCACTGGGCGCGTATCCATCTTCGAATAGATCCAAGTAGATATCGCCGGCTTTTTCATATTCACTGTTTTTCCTAAACACAGTCGCCTCATAGTAAGCTAATTTTTTCTGAATACTTTTTGGGATTGCCTCGGAGGAACCATATTTAGAAGCGAGGATGTCCCTCGTTTCTTCGAGGTAGGACAGGGCATCTTGTTCATTAGCCATAACCTTATTTTCCAGAAGTTTAAATCGGTTTTTCAAAGCGTCGTCAGAGGTTGGATTTAAGTTTGCTATTTTCTCCATAATTTCCTGTGGATCGGTTGTTCCGAAGGCGTCCATTTGAGCTTCTTCCGACATCATTCCGCGGTAAGTGCGCGCCTCATCCATAAATTTTTGTTTTTCCTCCGGAGATAAATCGAGTTTCATACCTTCGATAATTCGTTGCTCTATTTTGTCCCGTTCGTTGGAGATATGTCCTGTTCGGTTGGCATAGACATCCAAAAGTTGAATTCGGGCTTCGGTGTTATAGGGGTTTTTTTCCAAGGCTTTCTCAAGATTTGAAACGACCGTATCAGACGCATATCCCGAACGGTAATTCGGGGATTTCTCAATTTCACGATGTTTTTGAAGTCGTTCTTCGGATTCTTTCTTTTCAGATTCTGTAACATGATAAATCGGCTGAACATACCAGTTATAAATGACGCTTCCGGCCAACAAAATAATCAAAGCGCCTAAAATAATTTCTAGTTTACTCGGCTTCCACATAGGGAAACACCTCATGAGAAAAATAAAACCACATAGGAAATTCCTTTTGAATGAATTCACTGTAATTCGATTATAGAACCTTCCAGTCGGACTATCAAGCTATATTCAGGCTGGATTTCTGCTGCTTTTTTGCAGGATTGCACGAATCTTTCTTATTTCAAACTACCCCCTAAAATCTCTACTCTCCACCCCATTTTCCCCGCTTCTCTATCCTGGGCTTGAAGCCCAAAAAATTCAACAGAGGTGAAAAGGATCATCGCCGGGGCCACCGGGAGCACTTGGTCGCTTAAGCTCCCAGCACAGATCTAATCGTCGGTTATTAATTACTCCGCCGGTGGGCCGCGCGGGGGTTCGCTTTCAAGCTCTTAAAGTAAGGGAGAAAGTAAATCGTAATGTCTGACCCTTACAAAATTTTTTACAGAACTCCCTAATTTGACATGCGACCCAACCAACCAGCTTTTTGCAGGACTTGGCCTTTTGACCGCTTCGGTTTACCTCTACAAACGCTCCAAACCTATTTTTTATACCCTGATCCCCCTGGTTATAATGGTCGTAATATCAGCAACCGCCCTGGGCATGATCAGCATCAAACACTTCCCGACAGCCACCTCCGGCAACTGGGCCATATTTACGGTTTCCTTATTAATATCGATCCTGGCAATCTGGTTCATCTACGAAGCAATAGCCGCCTTCTTCCACCGGTCCAGACCAATTCATAATCAAGAAAAGTAGGATTTAAAAACCCGGGGGGGAACAAAACGGAGGTTCTATTTAATTTGCGAAGGTTTTTACTTTTAATCCTATACCATCTGAAGTAAAAATTACTGCTTTATCTCTACCGGTATAGAATAGTTTTGATCCTGGTATTTTATTTTGGTAATTTTTTAAATTATTTATAAGTGAACTTGCAAACCAGTGCGGTTTTATTTCTATTTGTTTTGAAGATGATAATACCACATACCGAGGATTAACTGCATCAATAAAATCAGGGTTATAGCTGCTGTCCCCCACTCCGTTCGAAGGAACAACCAGCACATCGCTCTCAACCAATTCCGGGATTGTATTGACCATTTCCTCCTGGGCTTTTTGTTTTATATCACCCGGCAACAGGAAAGAGACGTCCCTATATTCCAGTTTAAAAACCAACGATTGATTTCCAATCGGATTCTCAGCGTAATCAGACTGCTCGGGAGGATTTAAAACCCGTATTTTAAATTCAACCGGCCCATAGGGGGAAGGACTTTGTTCCGAATATATCACATCATTTCTAGCGGGGTTTTCATAGGAAATGTTATTTTCTCTAATCTGTTTAATCCATCTTTTCCAGTTCCCATAATAATCTTCACTGAAATGTTCCATACGTTTTGTTCTCTGATAAAGATCCCCACCGATTGCAGCAATAAATCTACGTTCGGTGCGGCCAACTCCCAGCGGCAGAGGTCCAACAGCTCTATCAATATTAAGATGTTCAGTTAAATATGCCAAACCACCACTGCGCTGAGGTTCCACGGACTGCAGGGCAAGTAAATCGAGTCTCTTTATTCCCTGGGAAAGCCAGAAAGGAGCTATAATCTTCTCACCGTAATCGTAACGTTTCCCCTTGTTCTCATGGTAATGATGGTCCCATTTTCTGGCTCCGGCATTGATAAGTAAATTACTTCCGGCGGGGGTTTGAACTGCTATTGCCTCACCAAAACCAACATCAAGAAACGTTACTTTTAACTCATCGGGTGGTGAATAAATATCAATCGAAAAAATAATAACCAGACCAAATAGTAATGCCAAAAACCCAATCAATTTTTTGCGGCGAAAAATCACTTTACTAATTTTTGTCCACGATAAATTGTCCTGAAAAATTTGCTGAGTTTACTGCGCCAGACGAATGCGGCCAAAAATAAATAAATAATCAATAAATGGAGAGTGGTTATTTTTCTTACATGCTGATTTGGAAAAACTGGCGCAATCAGACCTGCTAATTCGTAATAAATTAGTGCCATATAATAT
>CAYTSZ010000089.1:0-8436 GCA_964440635.1 uncultured bacterium | reverse complement strand
GTATCACATCTTGTTTTCTCATTCTCGACAGCTTCCGGCTGTCGGCGAGGTATACAGCCATTTGCGCGCCTCCTGTGCGCCAACCCATGACTGTATAAGCCCGAAAACAAGACATGACACATCCTCACCCAACGGGTGCGGATGAGATGTGGTGTCTCCGATCAAGAATTGCTCACTTCGGATTTAAATTTTTTGTTGGAATTTGACTGTTATTTAATGAATAGATTGAAGGACGATAAATTTCGAGGTGAAATATAGTGAATTATTCTAAAACTATTAATCTTCCCCGGACGGATTTCCCAATGAAAGCAGGATTGAGCGGGAAAGAACCCGAGAGACTGAAAAAATGGCAGGATGAATCTCTTTATGAAAAGATTCTGGAGCACCGCGAGGGGAGTCAGCCGTTTATTCTTCACGATGGCCCGCCCTATGCAAACGGTAATATTCATATCGGGCACGCTTTAAACAAAATAATTAAAGATATTCTTGTTAAATTTAAAACCATGCAGGGTTTTTATGCTCCCTACCGCCCCGGCTGGGACTGCCACGGTTTACCGATTGAACACAAAGTTACCACCGGCAATCCAGAGTTAAAAAAGGAAGGTACAAAAGCTGTTCGTGATGCCTGCCGGGACTATTCGATGGAATATGTGAATATCCAGAAAGAACAGTTTAAAAGACTCGGTGTACTTGCTGAATGGGATAATCCCTATCTGACCCTTACCCCGGATTATGAAGCTGAAATTTTACGTAGTTTTTTGAAACTCAGCCAGGACGGTTATATTTACCGTCAGTTGAAACCTGTTCACTGGTGTTACGATTGTGAAACCGCTCTTGCCGAGGCCGAGGTCGAATACGGTGAGATCAAATCACTCTCGGTTTATGTTGATTTTAAAGTAATTGATGATCCCAACCGGGTTCTTAAAACTGATGAACCCTCTGTTATGATCTGGACGACCACTCCGTGGACGCTGCCTGCAAACGTAGCGATTGCCGTCCACCCGGAGCTTGATTATGTGGAGTTTATTGATCCCGAAGGAAACAGTCATGTGATGGCCGAAAACCTGCTGGCCCCAACCGTAGACAGACGTGAATGGTCCACAGCAGACGTTGAAATTATTCAGAAAATAAAGGGGAGCGACCTGGAGGATATCACCTGTGCCCATCCGCTTATTGAGGATAGAGCCTCGCGCGTGGTTACCGGCGATTTGGTTACCCTGGAGCAGGGAACAGGTTGTGTCCATATAGCTCCCGGTCACGGTCAGGAGGACTATGAACTCGGTTTGGAATATAATCTGCCGATTATTTCACCCGTTGATTCCCGGGGCCGGTTCAGTTCCGAGTATCCCCCCCACGAGGGCGAACATGTCCTCAGTGCTGATGAGGATATTGTAAATGAGCTGGATGATAAAGGCGTTTTGTTTTACAGAGAAGATTTCGAACATTCCTATCCGTTTTGCTGGCGCTGTTCCAAACCGCTTCTTTTCCGCGCTACTCCCCAGTGGTTTCTTGATGTTGAACACAATGACCTGCGGGAGCGTATTCTGGCCAGTCTTGATGATATTTCCTGGGCCCCCGAGCGGGGCAGAGATAGGTTCCAGGCCATGGTTGAAGATCGTCCTGACTGGTGTTTGTCCCGTCAGCGTGCCTGGGGAGTGCCGATTCCCGCTGTTATCTGTGATGATTGTGGCGAGGCCCATCTGGAACCGGAGGCAATTGAAAACCTTATTTCTGAGACTGAAAAATCTGGAGTTGATGCCTGGTTTGAGCGGGACATTTATGATTTTTTACCGGCGGGGTATAGCTGTCCGGATTGTGATAGCAAGAGTTTAAGCCGTTCTGAAGATATTCTGGATGTCTGGTTCGATTCGGGAGTCAGCCACGAGGCGGTTTTGAAAAAAGATGATAATTTATCCTGGCCGGCTGATGTTTACTTAGAAGGAAGCGATCAGCATCGTGGTTGGTTCCAGCTTTCGATGATCCCTTCCATGGCCCTTGAGTCGGCCCCGCCGTTTAAAGAAATTATCACCCACGGTTTTGTGGTCGATAAAGATGGTCGTAAAATGAGCAAGTCAGAAGGTAATGTCATATCCCCGCAGGAGATTGTATCTGATTCGGGAGCTGATATTCTTCGTCTCTGGGTTGCCAGTGAAAATTACCAGGAAGATCTTGCTATCAGTGAAGAGTTATTAGAACAGATAAAAACCCGTTATCGACGGATCCGAAACACCTGTAAGTTTTTTCTGGGTAACCTGCAGGATATGGAAGATTTTGATCCAGAGGACAATTCGGTGGCTGTATCGCGGATGTTGCCCATTGATCGCTGGTTTATGGATGAGCTTTTTGGTCTCGTCCACCGGGTTTCCCGCCATTACCATCAGCGTCGTTTCCACCGGGCAATGGGAGAAATTAACAATTTCTGCGCAGTGGAGGCTTCTGCACTTTACCTTGATATTGTAAAAGATAGGCTTTATTGCGAAGATCCGGATTCCCGTGCCCGTCGAAGTGCTCAGACGGCGGTCCATCACGGGCTGGTTACTTTAATTAAATTAATTGCTCCGGTTCTCGTGTTTACCGCTGATGAGGTCTGGGAATATCTTGATGGCGACAGTTCGGTTCATTTTGAAAACTGGCCCCATGATATAGAGGATTGGGAAGACCCCCAGATTGCTGAAGATTTTGGCCGTCTGCGGAAAATAAGAGAAGAGGTTATGAAAGCGGTCGAAGAAAATCCCGATGTCAAAGACAGTAACAATGCCTCTGTCACTATTTTCTGGCCCTCGGCTGAGGATCTGCTTCTGGCCTATGAAGAAGATCTTGAGGAGTGGTTCATAGCGGCGGATGTGACTGTGATTAAAGGAGCCCAGAGCAAATCTGTGGAAGTTGAACCGACCAGCACAGAAAAATGTGAACGGTGCTGGAGGCGGCGTGAGCACGTGAAACCACGGGAAGACCAGGAAGATGATTTGATCTGTGAACGCTGTTATAAAGTTCTGGTCGGGAGTGAAGAAAACTGAAAAAAGAAGGAATTTTGCCAGCTTATTCGCTGGCCCTGCTGGTTTTATTTTTAGATCAACTCAGCAAGGTTCTGGTTGAGATGTATATCGAAATTCCGGGTCGGACTATAGCAATACTTGATAGTTTTGATTTGATGCGGCTTACTTTTGTTAAGAATCCCGGCGCAGCCTGGGGAATACTTCAGGGGCATCGAGTTCTTTTTATTGTGGTGGCCATAGTGGTTACAGCCGCTTGTATATGGGTGATTCAAAAGTTCAAGCGGGATGTTATAAAATTTCCTTTTGCTCTCATACTCGGTGGCGGGCTGGGTAACATGATGGACCGGCTATTTTTACGTTCGGGAGTTGTTGATTTTTTGGACGTGGGAATTTATTCCTACCGCTGGCCCACTTTTAACATAGCTGATATTGCCCTTACCGTGGGTGTGGGGTGGATAGCTTATTTAATCTTCATTGGTTCCTGTCCGCTTGAAGATTATCTTTTTTGCGAAAACAGTGACTGATAAAACAGAATGTGTATCCCTGGAAAAAGAGGGGAGACTGGATAAACTTCTGAGCTCTAACCTCCCTTATTCCCGTTCTTTGATTCAGAAATTTATTAAAAAGGGTTCAGTCAAAGTTGACGGGGAAACCGTTACCGACAAAAGTCAGCTATGCAGCGGGGGTCAAAAAATAAAGCTGGAGGTTTCAGAGGATGAGATTTCAACCGAAATAAAACCGGAACCCGGGCGGTTGGATGTTGTTTATGAAGATGATTATATCCTGGCAGTGAATAAACCCTCCGGTATGATTGTTCACCCGGCGGCTTCCGTAAAAAAAGGCACTCTGGTGAATCGTCTGCTGTATCATTACCCTGATCTGGCTGATGTAGGCGGCCGGCGCCGCAGTGGGCTTGTTCATCGCCTGGACAGGGGAACCAGCGGGGTTGTAATTATTGCTCGCAGTGATGATGTGCTTAACAATATTCAAAACCAGTTTAAACAGAGGGAAGTAAAAAAAACATACAGAGCAGTGCTGGGCGGCGAACTGATGGATAGCCGTTTGAGAATTGAAGTTCCCATAGACCGTAATTCAAAGAACCCTTTGCTCCGGTGTGCCTCGCCATCCGGGAAAAAAGCCCAGACCAGGATTGAGGTGGCCGGTCATGCGGGAGGTTTAACTTCCGTCTGGTGTTATCCCCTGACCGGGCGCACCCATCAGATTAGAGTTCATTGTAAATATATAGGTCATCCGGTGCTGGGAGATAAAAAATACGGCGGTAAGAAAGCCACCCGGCTTATGCTTCATGCGGAAAAAATTAGCTTCAAACATCCAAAAAATGATAGGATAATTACAATAAAAACTGATCCACCCCGGGAGGTACTTGAAAAATGGGAAAAACAACTTTAGTAACGGTTATATTAATTATCTTTGCTGTTTCTTTTCCGGTCGATATGCTTGGCGCCGAGGGTTTGCCGGGAGAAGAAGATATGGTAAAACAACGTCTTCGTATGGATTTGCGAGAGCTTCGCCAGCGTTATAACCAGCTTTCTGAAAAGTGTGCTCGGTACAAGAAAAAGGTTGAAAAATTAGAGAATGAGTCCCGGTATAAGGAAAAGAGAACATCTGATACGGTTCCCCGTGAGTTGAAGGAAAAAATAAAAACCAAAAATCGCAAGATAACCCGACTTCGTCGGATTAACCGCGAATTGAATCGAATTAACATGGAACTGGAGAAAGAGCTGGTTAAACTCCAGGAAAAACAGTTGGCGGAAACCGCAGCGGTTTCTGCAAAAAACGATTCGGCGGCTGATACTGTTTCACAAGCTAAAAAAAACACACCGACGCGCGGAGAAAATAATTCTAAGTGGATTAAAGACGGCAGGCCTTATCCCGTCCGGCGAGAACCCCTGGATCATGAGAAAGAATACCGGACCCGACACGTAGATACACTTTCGCGGTTGGCTCATCAGTATTATGGGGATGGATCCTACTGGTACAAACTCTATAAAGCGAACGAGGATCGGCTTGCCGATCCAAATTCTTTGCCCTCCGGGACAAAACTTCGGTTGCCACCGTTTGAAGAGTTAAAAAAGTATTGACCTGATTTGATTAACAGGTAATTTTGGGAGTTAATAACTCCAGGTAATAATTTCTAAGCTATTTTAAATTATAAGGAGATTGATGAGTATGCGTCCTGATGGACGAGCAGCTGATGAACTTAGAAAAATTGATATTAAACCGGAATTTATAATTTATCCCGAAGGTTCGGTCCTTATGACCACCGGTCGTACGGTTGTGTTGTGTAATGCTTCCGTTCAGGAAAAACAGCCCTATCATCTGCAAAACACCTCCGAAGGCTGGGTGACCGCCGAATATAATATGCTTCCCCGTTCGGCCCCCCACCGCCAGGTGCGTGAGGTTGTTCGAGGTCGCCGGAAGGGCCGTACCCATGAAATTCAACGTTTGATAGGGCGGACCTTCAGAACCGTAATTGACCTGGAAAAGCTGGGTCCCCGTACTATCTGGGTCGATTGTGATGTTCTGCAGGCGGATGGAGGAACCCGGACTGCGGGCATAACCGGTGGTTATGTTGCGCTGGTTATAGCCATTAAGTATCTGCTTCGTAAAAGTCGGATAAAAGAGGACCCGATTAAAGATTCACTGGCCGCGGTCAGTGTCGGTAAAGTGGACGGGGAAATAATGCTGGATCTTAATTACGAAGAGGACAACAAAGCAGAGGTTGATGTTAATTTTGCAATAACCGGCAGCGGTGATTATGCAGAGATACAGGCCACCGGGGAAGAGTCTGTTTTTAATTTTGAAGAGTTTGAAAAAATGAACATTTTTGCGCAAAAAGGGGTTAGTGAACTAATAGAACTTCAAAATCAAGTCCTGGAGGATCATCTTGGATAAGCTGTTAATAGCTACTGGAAATCAACATAAGTTTGAAGAAATGGCCCCGGAAATGCAGGAAATAGGCCTGGAAGCTGTATTTCCCCCCCGGCTGGGGATCAGCCTGGACAGGCCCGAAACCGGGAAAACATACCGGGAAAATGCCAGGATAAAAGCAGACGAGGGATTTGATAAGAGCCACTTGCCCTCGCTGTCCGATGATTCCGGGCTGGAGGTTGATGCCCTCGACGGAGCGCCGGGAATATATTCTTCCCGCTGGGCTGGCGAAAATGCAGGTGCTGAAGAAAAAAACAGTTTATTGCTGGAGAAACTGAGCGATGTTCCGCCGGAGAAAAGAACCGCCCGTTATATCTGCGAGATGGTCCTTGTGGATAGTGGCGGTCAGAAATTTGCCACTCGCGGAGTTTGCGAGGGGCGGATTGCCCTGGAACCGCGCGGCGAATCAGGGTTTGGCTACGATCCTGTGTTTGAAGTGAAAGAGGCCGACTGGAAAACTTTTGGTGAACTTCCCGGCCGGGTTAAAAATTGGATCAGCCATAGAGCGCTGGCCCTGAATAAAATGCTAAGTTTAATAAGGGAAGAAATGACGGAAGGAAAGTAACTCCCCGATTGAGTGCCAGGCGGCAATGAGGGAGCCGTTGGAAGTTTCTGCTGATGTTAGGTTGTAATTGTAAATTCTGTTGGGTAAGATATTTCATAGGAAATATAATCAAATATAGCCCGGCTGTGATTTCATGCAAATCGAAGGTGCCCATAAAGAGTATCTTGATAGTCTTCTCGCTTTGACAATGAGTGGTATTTTTATTGTCATAGTTCTGATGTCTGCTCTTTACTGGCTGGCATTGCGGCTTTTTACGAGCACGGTTTCTTTGAACGCCCTTCTTTCCCGGCTTTTGCAGGGTTCATTTAAGTTTTATCCTGTTTTAATTGCCTGCGCTGTGACCGTAGTTGCGATACTGGTATTATTGCTGGCCTTGCGAAATACTAATTACCTGCGGAGTCCTTTCAAAAGATTGGAACTTTTCCAGGCTCAGTTACAGGATAATAAAAAAACATCAAATGAGCTGCGTGTGCTTGCCGGATTTTATAAGATTTTACGTGAACGGCTATTTATATTTATCCTTGCCGGTATGTCCGGTACATTTATTTTACTGGGCGCCCTTTATCTGTCCACCCTGGGTTTTTTTTATACCTCCGGCGTATTGTCTCCCGGAATTTTCGAGAAACTATTGTCAATTCTTTCCTACTATGGTCTTTTAACATTTTTTACTCTTATTCTCAGTATGTTCTTACTTCTTTTGATTGCACTTCGAAAACTGCGGCAACTGCTGGGGATTGAGACCGGCCAGTTCAAAAAAATAGATATAGACAATGTGGAGATTGATTTTGAGAGTTTGTGCCGTGAGCTTGATCGCGAACTTATTGTATCCACCCTTGTGGAGCACGATTCTTCCGAAGGAACGGCAAATGAGTAAAAAAGGCAATGAAAATAGACAAAATGACCCCGGCTGGTCCTACAGTCCCGGGATTGGAGCCATATTAATTGTCCGCGGCAAAAGCAGACAATATAATCTCTCCTTTGTTGCTTTTATACGGATCCTGGTTGATGAGGAAAAAGAAGAGGTGAAAAGTGCCCAGGTTTTTGCTGAAGAAAAAGCGGAACGTATCTATTCTTTTGATATTAACTCCGACCCGGCTAAGGTACGCGGACGTGTGGAGGAGTTAACCGAAAAATCCGAAGGCAGTTCATCACGTCGGGATACTTTTTATTTCTCCAAAAAATTAAAGAATCTAATTCAGCAAAGATCTTTTCTTTTTCCCCTGGCAAAAAGTTTGCGGCAGAATGAAGTGCAACCGGCTCGGGAAGTAATACGTAATAATTTTGAAAACAAGTTATTTCCCGGCAGTGAATCCGAACTGGAAGTAAGAATTTGTTTGCCCCGAACAGAATCTTACTCCGAACAGGAAGACAGTGAACTGGCCGAAAAGATAAAACCGGCCATCAAACATTGTCTGGACATAAGTGCCTGTATCAATCCGGTACACGGTCGGCCACTGTCTGAAATTTCTGTAAAAAAACCGATGCTGGTCCGGGTGGTTGGTGATTCTGTTAAAAAGTTGAATCCGGAGCTGGTTGAAAAAAATGAGGAAAACCGTATTTTTTCAAAACCAATACCCGCAGCTCTTGCCGCCATTAAGGCCTCCCCCCGCCGGGGGGAACTGCAGTACTGGGTTAGATTCAAAGAAGGGGTATACGGAGAAGGACTCCAGGCCGGCGCGGCGAGGGTTCAAGTTCCGGATTCTAAAGTAGAAACTACCGGGAGCGAGATAAAAAACATTTTTTATTCAGGTCTTATCATTTTATCCATATTTGTCATCATTATGTTTTTGTTATTTGTTGGATTTCCAGATTATTTTTTTATTTTTCTATACTGATAAAACCTCGAATCCCGGAATGACGGTCAAAATCAACCCTCAAACCCACTGGATTCCGGCTCGGGGGCCGGAATGACGTGTGTGAGGC